>JBDTNP010000001.1:0-6489 GCA_039933695.1 Betaproteobacteria bacterium
AGACCAGGCGGGTGGCGCCGGGCCGAACCGCGGCGCGCACCGCTGCCAGGTCGTCGGTGTCGATGAGGTCGACTTTCAATCCCCAGCTCGTCGCATCGTTCAGCAGCCAATTGCGCAAGCCCCAGTACATGACCTTGGGTGCGACGACATGATCGCCGGGCGCCAGCGCCAGGAAGACCGAGGTGGCTGCCGACATGCCGGATCCGAGGACGAGGGCCGCTTCGGCGCCTTCGAGCATCGCGACGATCGCTTCGGCTTCGCGCACTGTGGCGTTGTCCGGACGCCCATAGCTATACCCGCTGCGATACTGATTATCCGGATCGCGAACGAAGGTCGTCGCGACATGGATCGGCGGCACGACGGCACGGGTCGCCGCGTCGACGTTGCCGAGAGCCTGCGCGGCGAGCGTACGACGGGAATAAACAGGATCGGACACGATGTCCTTTCGCGATGGCGGCCAGGCCCGAGTGTCACCGATTGCTTCGCCCGATGCAAAGGCCGGCGGCGGCCGGCTGCGAGTCGCTCGCCGCCCCGAATGTTTGGCGCAAATCGGCCGGGAATGACCCTGCGCGTCGCTTTACAGATCGGCGCGCCCGGGGTCTCGGGCATGCGCGCTGGCATGATGCTTGCCTTTCAGGACATACGCGTCAGGTAGGCGGATAGTGACGCGTATCCGCGTTTCGCGAAATCGTTCGCGAACGACGCGCCAGGGAGGCAGTAGTGGGGCTTTTGGGCCAGCAACGGGCAACGCGCGCGAAGCCCGCATTGCCACCGACACCGGCACGGCGCCACGGCCGGCCGGTCGCCGCATTCTGGTCGAGCTTCACCGGCCAGGCGATCGCGGCGATGATGCTTGCGCATCTGGCCTTGCTGCCGTTGTTTTACGCCGGAATGTTGAGTGGCGTGGCCTACGCGTTGCTGGTGCTCGCCTTGTCTTGCACGGCGATCGCCGTGATCGGTCGTCGCATCTCGCGATCGGTGGCCGCCTTGCGCGCTGCGCTGACGCGGGCCGGCCGCGATGAACCGCCGCGGCGTCTTGGCGGCGGCAAAGCCGAGGCCGAGTCGACCGAACTGGTCAGTCTGCAGCGGGGCCTTGAGAACATGTACCGGCGCGTCGCCCGGCGCGAGCAAAGGCTCAAGACGGCCTACGAGGCGGCGGAGAGCGAAAGCGCAGCCAGCCGCAGCCTGGCGCAGCAGCTGGCGCGCACCCAACGCATAGCCCGCATCGGAAACTGGGAGTGGGCGCGCGCGAGCAACAGCGTCGTCTGCTCGGGCGAGGTGTTCCGCATCCTCGGCGTCGCTGCGTCGCAGATCGGCCTGCGGCCTGACGCCATCCTCCGTCTGGTCCACGCCGATGATCGCCGGCCGTTCAAGCGCTGGCTGGTGCGACTCGCGCGCGGCAAGGTTTTGCAGGGACACGACGTGCGTATCTGCGGTCCGGATGGCGAGCAGCGCCACGTGCACGTGCTGGCCGAGCCGCTGCTCAGCCCCACTGGCACCGTGACCGGCGTGGCCGGGACGATCCAGGATGCGACTGAGCGAACGCGCGCGATCCAGCAGATTCACCGCCTCGCGTACTTCGACACGGTCACCGAGCTGCCGAACCGGTCCCGCTTCGACGAGAAGCTCGCCAAGACGCTCGACAGCGCGCGGCGCGATGGCACGTCGTTCGCGATCATGTATCTGGATCTCGACCAGTTCAAGCGCATCAACGACACGCTCGGCCACGCGGTCGGCGACGATCTGCTGCGCGTGATCGCGCAGCGGCTGACCCGCGGCTTGCGGCCCGACGACATCGCGGGACCTCCGCACGCGCAATCGCTGGAGCGCGATGTGTGCCGGCATGGCGGCGACGAGTTCATCGTGCTGCTCAACGGAGTCGCGAGCGAGCAGGACGCGGCGCGAGCGGCCACGCGGCTACTGGCGATGCTCGCGCAGCCGATCATCCTGGGCACGCACGAGGTCTTCGTCTCGGCATCGATCGGCATCGTACTTTATCCGCGCGACGGGGACGAGCTCGATACGCTGCTGAAGAATGCGGACGTGGCGATGTACCACGCCAAGGCGCAGGGCCGCAGCCGTTATTTCTTTTACCAGGATTCGATGCGCGCCGCGTCTGCGCAGCGGCTTTCGCTCGAGCACGACTTGCGCAAGGCGCTCGAAGGCGAGCAGTTCGAGCTCTACTACCAGCCGCAGATCGAGATCCGCACCGGAAGAATCGTCGGCATCGAGGCCTTGATACGATGGAACCATCCGACGCTCGGCATGCTCGGACCTACGCATTTCATCGGCGCCGCCGAAGAGGCGGGGCTGATCATGGCGATCTGGGAATGGGTGCTGGTCGCGGCGCTGATCCAGCACAACGCGTGGCTGGCGGATGGGCTGCCGGCGGTGACGATCGCGGTCAATCTGTCCAGTGCCCAGTTCGGCGATCCGGCGCTGGCCGAGCGCGTCGAGGAGATCGCGCGGGTCGTCGGGGTCCCGCTCGATTATCTCGAGCTCGAGGTCACCGAGTCGATGCTGCTGGGCGACGCCGACCTTGCGCTGCGCACGCTGACGGCGCTGCGCGCGATGGGCGTGAAGATCGCGATCGACGACTTCGGCACCGGCTACTCGTCGCTGTCGTATCTGAGGCGGCTGCCGCTCGACAAGCTCAAGCTCGACCAGTCGTTCATCCGCGACGCCGGCCAGAACGAGGGCGACGTGGCGATCACTCGGGCGATTATCGCCATGGCACACAGCCTGAAGTTGACCGTCGTGGCCGAAGGGGTCGAAACCCAGGCGCAGATCGACCTGCTGCTGAGCCTGGGCTGCACGACGGTTCAGGGCTTTATGCTCGGCCGTCCGTTGCCGGCGGCGGCGACGGCGAAACTGCTGCGCGAGAGCCTGGCCAACGCCGACGCCGTCGCCACCGTGCGAAGCGACTCAAGCTGGAACACGATCCTCCAGGCGTCTTCGCGCTAGCGACTTTGTAGGTTTTACACGCGATCGCCGGCACACGTCGCCAGTCGCGGCGAATTTTTGTCGTCCCTTCCCCGTGTGCGCGGAATGGCCGGCGCGCCCGCCTTGTTAGCTACCGTGTATTTCGAACACTCAAGGAGGCGCCATGAAGACGACCCGGTCGACGGCAAGCTCTGCCGCCATCAATATTCGTCCCCGCCCCGCTTTCGCCGTCGGCCGCGCGTGTTCGATCTTCGGCTTGAGCCTGGCTCTCGCGCTGCCTGCCGCAGCGACGTCGTTCAGCGTCACCAACCTGGTAAGCGACGATCAATCGCTGTACCCGGCGCAGATCACCGATCCGAATCTGCGCAATGCCTGGGGCATCTCGTACTCGCCCACTTCGCCGTTCTGGGTTTCTTCGAATGAAGCCGGCCTGTCGATGCTGTACCGGGTCGACCCGGCAACCAACGCCACCACCAAGGTCGGCCTGGAGGTGACGATTCCCGGCGCCGGTAACGTCACCGGCCAGGTGTTCAACCCAGGCTCCGCCGGCAACTTCAACGGCGACGTGTTCCTGTTCGTCAGCGAGGACGGAACGATTTCCGGATGGCGAGGCGCCCTGGGCACCAATGCCGAAGTGCTTCAGCTGGGCTCGGACGGCAGCAGCTACAAAGGCGCCGCCATCTCGGTAATCAACAGCAACGCCTACTTGTACGCGGCCGATTTCGCCGGCGGCCAGATCGACGTGCTCAAGGGCAACGCCGCAGCGCCCGATCTCGCCGGAACGTTCACCGACCCCAATATCCCCTCCGGCTACGCACCGTTCAATGTGCAGAATCTCGGGGGCACGCTGTACGTGACTTACGCCCTGCGCGATCCGGTCAGCGGCGACGATGTGGCCGGTCCGGGCAATGGCTTCGTCAGCGCTTTCGGCCTGCAGGGCAACTTCCTCGGCAGGGTCGCGTCGGACGGGACGCTGAATTCGCCCTGGGGCCTGGCACGGGCGCCCCTTTCGTTCGGCGAGTTCGCCGGTGACCTCCTGGTCGGCAACTTCGGCGATGGCCGCATCAACGTCTTCGATACCGGCAACAACTTCATCGGGCAGTTGCTCGGCGCCGGAGGGATTCCGCTGGAGATCGAAGGCTTGTGGGGCCTGATCCCGGGCAACGGCGGCATGGCCGGCAGCCCGCAGTCAATCTATTTTTCGGCGGGGCCGGACGACGAGGAGCACGGCCTGTTCGGCGTGCTCGCGGTGCCCGAGCCAGCGAGCATGGCATTGGTCGCCCTGGGCATGGCCCTGTTGGGAGTCGCCCGCCGGCGCACAGCCATCTGATCGCGGCCGCGCCGACTATCGCTGCGCGGGTCGGCGCGCCGCGCATCGCGGGCCCGTTATCGGCTCGCAGCTTGCAGGATGCGGATCGGCTTGCCGTCGAGGAAGGCCAATGCGTTTTCCACGGCGTGCTGGTAATACTCGCGGTAAACCTCGATCGCGCTGTATCCCAGGTGCGGCGTCAGCACGACGTTGGCGGCGCGCGCCAGCGGATGGCCGGCAGGCAGCGGCTCGCGGTAGAAGACGTCGAGCGCCGCGATCAGCCGCCCTGACTCGACGGCCGCGATCAGCGCGGCCTCGTCGACCAGCTGAGCGCGCGCGGTGTTGACCAGGATCGCACCTGGTCGCATGCGAGCGAGGTCGGCAGCGCCGAGGATGCCGCGCGTGCGGTCCGACAGCACCAAGTGCAGACTCACCACGTCGGCGGCGGATAGCAATTCGTCCTTGCCCACACGGACCGCGTTGGCTGCGGCCGCGGTCTGGGCGCTGAGGTTCTGGCTCCAGGCCAGGACAGTCATTCCCAGCGCTTTGCAATACGCCGCCATGCGCGAGCCGATCCGGCCCAAGCCGATCAAGCCGACCGTCTTGCCGTCGAGTATGTGACCCGCTTCGGTGCCGGTCTGAAAGCGACCGTCGCGCGCGGCCGCATCGCCGGCAGGAATCCGTCGCGCCGCGGCAAGCATCAGGCCGAGTGCGAGCTCTGCCGTCGAGGTTCCCGACGGCCCGCCGCCGGTGTAGCAGACGGTGACGCCTTGGGCGGCCATCGCCGCCGTGTCGATCAGCGCTGCCCGGGCGCCGGTCAGCCCGAACATCTTCAGTTTCGGCAGTCGCGCGACCAGCGAGGCCGGAAACGGCGTTCGCTCCCGCGTGGCGAGCACGATGTCGAACTCGGCGAGCCGCCGCGACGCGTCGTTCTCATCCGCGAACGGCGTTTCGAAAAATTGGACGTCGGCACGGGCGATCAGCGCCGACCAGTCAGCGCTGCGGCGCGCGATCTTCTGCCAATCGTCGATTACCGCAATCCTGCTCACCGATCTCCGTCGCTTCCGTTCGCCTGGGCTCGCAGTTCACCATGTTAGCAAATCCCGTCTATCATTCGTCTCGACGGCCAGCCGAGGCCGCCCTCCTTTCCCGAGCATGCGACCGATGTTCCTACGCTGGGTCACCGCCGGTTACCTCGCTTACCTGATCGTGCCGATCGCGCTCCTCCTGGTCGGCTCGTTCGGCGAGCTATGGCTCAACACGCTGCTGCCGACGGGCTTTACGACGCAGTGGTATCGCAACGTCGCCTCCGACCCCAGCTTTCGCCGCGCGTTCGCGGCGAGCCTCGCCGTCGTGGCCATCGCATGCTCCGCATGCGCGCTGATCGGATTGCCGCTTGCGTACGCTGTATTCCACACGGAGAGCCGTCGCATACGTGCGCTCACTCGCGTGCTCTACCAGCTTCCGGTCGCGCTCCCACCGCTGGTGCTTGCCTTCGGCTTCATCCTGGTATTTTCGTCGGACACGCTCCCCTGGCTGGGAAGCATCTGGCTGCTCGCGGCGGGCCACGTCGTCCTCACGTTGCCCTACTTCCTGCAGGCGGTCGTATCCGACATGCAGCGGCTGGGTTTGCGCACGCTGGAGGACGCCGCGGAGTCGCTGGGCGGCAACGCATGGCAGCGCTTCGTGCACGTCGTTCTGCCGGCATTGCGCCATTCGATTCTCGCCGGCCTGATCATTGTCGCCGCGCTGTCGATCGGGGAGTTCCAGTTCTCCAACCTGGTGGCCGGCTTCCTCAATCGGACCTATCCGATCGTGCTTTTGCAGGCGTTCTACGGCGCGACCGGATTTGCCTGCGCCGCGACGGTGATCCTTCTTGCGCTCGCGCTGGCCGCGGCGATCGGCGGCGGGCTTACGGCTGGCGGCGCGACGCGGTTGAAAACCGCTGCGGCATGAGCCCGCTCGCCGTATCGCTCGAGGGCGTCACTTTCCGCTATCCGGGCACCACCGCCGGAGTGGTCGATCTGACGATGACGATCGCCCCGGGCGAGTTGGTCGTTTGCCTCGGACCGAGCGGCTGCGGCAAGACGACGTTGCTGCGCCTCGTCGCCGGCTTCCTCAAGCCCGACGCAGGCGCCATTCGCCTGAACGGCAGCGATGTCAGCAGCCTGCCGGCGCGGGCGCGCGAATGCGGCGTCGTGTTCCAGGCGTATGCGCTATTTCCGCACATGCGCGTC
>JBDTNP010000002.1:0-14573 GCA_039933695.1 Betaproteobacteria bacterium
CCCGGATGCACAGCGTGCAACCGATGCACGCAGCCTCGTCGATGCGCGCCAATGCCAGCGGCGCGGCGACGCCGAAGGCGGGGTCGAGCGAGGGTGCCGGCACATCGAGCAGCGCGGCGAGTGCCGCGATCGTTGCCGTCCCGCCCGGCGCGCAGCGGGTGATCGGCGCCGTGCCGGCGGCAATCGCCTCGGCATACGGGCGGCAGCCGGGATGCGCGCAGCGGCCGCACTGCGTCTGCGGCAGCAGGTCGTCGATCCGGTCGGCAAGCGCGACGATGTTGCCCATGCCCCTATTCTACCGGCGCCAAGCGTTGCCGGGGAACGCGCCTTGGTTGACAATGAGACACGCGAGCAAGCATGCCTTCCCACCATCATTCGCACGCAAGGCCGCGGGGTGACGCGGCAACAAGCGCGGCGCGCGAACGCCGCGCGCTGCGGCTGGCCGTCGTATTGACGATCGGCTTTGCGCTGATCGAGGCGGGTGGCGGTTGGCTCGCAGGCTCCTTGGCCTTGCTCGCCGATGCGGGCCACATGGTGACCGACGCCGCGGCGCTGGGCATTGCCCTGCTGGCGCAGCATGTGGCTCGACTGCCGCCGTCGCGCCGCGCGAGCTACGGCTACGCGCGGGCGGAAGTGATCGCCGCCTTCATCAATGCGCTGCTGATGCTGGCCGTAGTCGTCGGCATATCGGTCGAGGCGGTGCGCCGTCTGCTGGCGCCTTCACCGGTTGCCGGCGGGATGGTGATGGTCATTGCCGCCGTCGGCCTCCTTGTCAACATGTTCGCCGCCTGGAGCCTGTCGCACGGACGCAGCCTGAACAGTCGGGCCGCATTGCTTCATGTCAGCGGCGACATGCTGGGGTCGGTGGCGGCGATCGTCGCCGGCGCCGTCGTCGCCTCGACCGGATGGATGCCCATCGATCCGATCCTGTCGCTGCTGGTCGCTGCGCTGGTGCTGCGCTCGACGTGGCTGCTGCTCAAGGCGTCGACGCATGTGCTGATGGAAGGCGTTCCGGCGCATCTCTCGTATGAGGACATCGGGCGCGCGCTGACGCGCGTTCCCGGTGTGGCCGCCGTGCACGACCTGCACGTCTGGCAAATGACCAGCGACAGGACGGCGATGTCGGCGCATCTGCTGATCCGCGATCCGCAGGCATGGCCGCAGATCCTGGTGGCCGCACAGCGGCTTTTGGCCGAGCGATATCGAATCGACCACGTCACGCTGCAACCGGCCTGGCATCCGCCGCCGCCGGACAAGCGGGTGATCCCGCTGACGCCGATCGCCGGCGACAAGCCTCACCTGCACTGACGCTCCGCCAGCCGGCAGGCGCGTCCTACAGCCAGCGTATCCTCCTGAACCACAAATAGAGCACGACGTCGATCGCGCACATTACGGCGAGCGACACCGGATAGCCCAACGCCCAGTCGAGCTCGGGCATATTCTTGAAGTTCATGCCGTAGATGCCGGCGATCATCGTCGGCACCGCGATGATGGCGGCCCACGCGGCCAGCTTTTTCGTTACTTCGGTTTCGTTCAGGCTGATCATGCCCAGGTTGACCTGGATCGCGGTCGTCTGCATGTCGCGTATGCCCTCGATCGATGCGTGCAGCCGCTGCAGATGGTCGAACACGTCGCGGAAGTATTCACCCATGCCGGCGCAGATGCGCGGCACGCGACCGCCGTAGAGCTTGCCGACGGCCTCCATCAGCGGGTCGACCGCGTGCTTGAGCGTCATCAGCTTGCGCTTCAACGCGTACAAGGCCTCGATATTGGAGCGCGCGGTATTGCGCACGAAGATCTGCTCCTCGATCGATTCGAGCTCGGTTTCGAGCAACTCGAGCACCGGGAAATAGCGGTCGACCACCTTGTCCATCAGCGCATAGAGTACGTACGCGGCACCGTGCATCAGGAGATCGGGCTCGTTTTCGCTGCGCGCCCGCACATCGGCAAAGCCGCGCTCGGTGTCGCGGCGGACCGAAAGGACGTAATTGGGCCCGACGAAGATGTCGACTTCGCCGACGTGCAACTCCTCGCCGCGCATCTCCACCGCCTGCAGGACGGCGAAAAGCGAGTCGCCGTACTCCTCGATCTTGGGCCGCTGGTGGCCGTGGCGCGCGTCCTCGACGGCGAGGTCCGGCAGATCGAATTCCTCCTGCATCTCCTCGAGCTCGGCGGGTGTCGGATCCTTCAGCGCGACCCAGACGAAGCAGTCGGGGCGCTTCAGGTAATCGCTGATCGCTTCCTTCGGGATGTCGGCGAGCTTCTTGCCTTCCTGATAGGCGACGCAGTTGACCAGCATGGATCGTTGCCTTATGGGTGAATGGATCGATGATAGCGGCCCCGGCCCGCGATTGCCACCTCGCGCGGACGGGTCGTTCGCCTTGTCGGTTCGGATCGCCGCTCCCCTCCGGCGAAAGTGGATACCCTCGCCGACAGCGGGTACCATGGCTGCCTTTCCGCCGCTCGCGAAACGCCGCATGATCATCGAGTCGCTGCTCGATACCGACCTGTACAAGTTCACGATGATGCAGGTCGTCCTGCACCATTTTCCCGGCGCGCAAGTCGAATACCGCTTCAAATGCCGGACGCCTGGCGTCGACCTGACACCCTACCTGGATCAGATCGAGCGCGAGATCATCGGCCTGTGCGCCCTTCGCTTCACGCACGAGGAGCTCGAATACCTGCGGCGCTGGCGTTTCCTGAAAAGCGACTTCGTCGATCTGCTCGGCCTGTTCCAGCTCGACCGACGCTTCATCAGCCTCTCGCCGGCGACGGTGCCGGGCGAGATCGACATCACGATCAAGGGGCCGTGGCTGCACACGATCCTGTTCGAAGTGCCGGTGCTCGCGATCGTCAGCGAGGTGTATTTCCGCGAGACGATAGCCCGGCCCGATCTCGCCGAGGGCCGTCGCAGGCTCGACGCCAAGATTGCGCAGATCAACGCGGTACCCGATCCCGAGTTCCGCATCGCCGACTACGGAACCCGGCGCAGATTCTCGCGGGTGTGGCAGGACGAAGTCGTGCGCACGCTGAAGGAGGGCATCGGTCCCAAGTTCGTCGGTACCAGCAATGTCAAGCTCGCGTTCGATCACAACCTGACGCCGCTGGGCACGATGGCGCACGAATACATGCAGGCTTGCCAGGCCGTGGGACCGCGGCTTCGCGATTCGCAGGTGTTCGCGTTCAACACCTGGGCGCGCGAATATCGGGGCGACCTGGGAATCGCGCTGTCCGACGTCTGCGGCATGGACGCGTTCCTGCGCGATTTCGACCTTTTCTTCTGCAAGCTGTTCGACGGCGTGCGGCACGACTCGGGCGACCCGTTCGAATGGGGCGAAAAGATGATCGCGCATTACCAGAAGATGCGCATCGATCCGCGCTCGAAGGTGATGGTTTTCTCCGATTCTCTCAATGCGCCGCTTGCGATCCGGCTGTTCGAATACTTCAAGGGCCGCAGCCAGACGGCATTCGGCATCGGCACCAACCTGACCAACGACCTGGGTTACGACGCGCTGCAGATCGTGATCAAGATGACGCGCTGCAATGGCCAGCCGGTCGCCAAGATCAGTGACGAGCCGTCGAAGGCGATGGATTACGATCCGTCGTACGTCGCCTATCTGCGCCAGGTGTTCGAAGTGCCCGAGCCGGTGGCAACCGCCGGCGGCGACGGGCTCGACGCCGACTAGTCAGTACGATCCGCGAGCGCGGCCTGGTACGCGGCCAGGACGTCCGCGCCCACGCAGACGAACACGATTCTCTGCAGCGCATCGAGCCGGTCGAAGGCTCGCACGGTCGCGACCGCGATCGGCACCGCCTTGGCCAGCGGATAGCCGTACGCACCGCAGCTGATCGCCGGGAACGCGATCGATGCGAGTCCGTGGCCGACCGCGAGCTCCAGCGAGCGTCGATAGCATGAGGCCAGCAATTGCGGCTCGCCGGCGTTGCCGCCATGCCACACCGGCCCGACCGTGTGGATGACGTGGCGCGCCGGCAGGCGATAGCCGCGCGTGATCTTGGCATCCCCGGTGGCGCAGCCGCGCAAGGCGCGGCATTCGATGAGCAATTCGGGTCCGGCCGCGCGATGGATCGCGCCGTCGACGCCACCTCCACCCAGAAGGCGGGTGTTGGCCGCATTGACGATCGCATCGACGGCGAGCGTCGTAATGTCGGCGCAGAGGGCGGTGATTTCCGGAGGCACGGCGTATTTTCGCATTTGCGCCCGGTTGGGCAGCGGGTTCGCGACGACCGCGGCCGGCCTCGGTCCGCTGTCGCGCCCCGACGCTTCGGTTTATAGTAGCGCGATGCCTTCGGCCACTCCGATCAATACGCCCGCGTCGCCGCCGGGCGCCCCTGCAGGCAAGCAGGCGGCGCGGACGCCGGACCGCCGCCTGAGACTCGACGACATCCTGAAGCTGATGGTGGCCGACGGGCTGGTCGCGGCCGCCGATGCGGACCCGGTCGCGCGCTCGCGCACGCAGCGTTACGACAGTCCGCTGGAGCTGATCGCCGATCAGAAATGGCGCTCTCCGATTCCTCCGCGCCGGCTGTTGACGCTCGAGACGCTGGTCGAATGGCTGGCGGGCAAGCTCGGCATTCCCTACCATCATATCGACCCGCTGAAGATCGACCTGGTCGCGGTGACCGGCACGATGTCTATCGCATACGCCGAGCGCTACCGCATTCTGCCGGTTGCGGTCACCAAGGGCGAGCTGACGGTTGCGACCAGCGAGCCGTTCGTCCGAGCGTGGGCCGACGAGCTCGAGTCGATCCTGCATCTGAAGGTCAAGCTGGTCTTCGCCAATCCTCAGGACATCCGTCGCTACATCGGCGAGTTCTTCACGCTGGCCCGATCGATCAAGAAGGCAGGGGAGACGCAGCGCGGCGACAATTCGTTCACGCGCAATTTCGAGCAGCTGGTCGAGCTTGGCAAGCACGGCCAGCTCGACGCCAACGACCAGCATGTCGTCCACATCGTCGATTGGCTGTGGCAATACGCGTTCGAGCAGCGCGCGTCGGATATACATGTCGAGCCCAGGCGCGAAGCGGGCGTCGTGCGCTTCCGCATCGACGGTGTCCTGCACCAGGTCTACGTGATCCCGAATCCGGTCCTGATCGCGATGACCAGCCGGATCAAGCTGCTGGCGCGCATGGAGATCGTCGAGCGGCGCCGTCCGCAGGACGGGCGCATCAAGACGCTGTCCCCGGACGGCGAGGAGATCGAGCTTCGCATCTCGACGATGCCGACGGCGTTCGGCGAGAAGGTCGTCATGCGGATTTTCGCGCCCGACGTACTGGTGCGCGATTTCCAGGAGCTGGGCTTTACCGCCGACGACCGCGAACGGTGGGAGCGGATGATCAAGGAGCCGTACGGCATCGTCCTGGTCACCGGCCCGACCGGATCCGGCAAGACGACGACGCTGTACTCGACGATGAAGCTGCTCGCCACGCCCGAAGTCAATGTGTGCTCGATCGAGGATCCGATCGAGATGATCGCCCCCGAGTTCAATCAGATGCAGGTGCAGCCCGCGATCGGCGTCGATTTCGCGAGCGGCGTGCGCACGCTCCTGCGCCAGGACCCCGACATCATCATGGTTGGCGAAATCCGCGATCGCGACACCGCGGACATGGCGGTGCAGGCGGCGCTGACCGGACACATGGTCCTCTCGACCTTGCACACCAACGACGCGCCGAGCGCGATCACGCGCCTGCTCGATCTCGGCGTGCCGCCGTTCCTGATCAGCTCGACGGTTCTGGGTGTGATGGCGCAGCGCCTGGTGCGCACGCTCTGCCCGCACTGCAAGGTGCCGGCGGATCCGCTCGACCCGGACATGTGGCGCATGCTGACCGCGCCGTTCCGCAGCGACGGCGAGCAGCACGTGCACGCTCCCGTCGGCTGCCTTGAATGCCGGATGACGGGCTACTTCGGCCGCATCGGCCTGTACGAGATCATGACGCTCTCGCCGATCATCCGCCGCCTGATCCATGCCGACGCCGACGATTCGAAGATTCGCGAGCAGGCATACAAGGAAAACATGAAGCCGTTGCGCGTGTCCGGCGCGGCGAAGATCGCTGCGGGGCTGTCCACCGCTGAGGAAGTCATCAAGGTTGTTCCGCTGGGCTAGCGGACGGCGGCGGCCCGCCGACGCTGAGTGAACCTCGAATGGGCCGGGCGGCGTTGCGCGCGGCATTGAATCATCCCGTTTAGCCCTGAAATGATCATCACACGATGAGCACGCAAGAACCGTTACGTCCGATGCACCTGTCGCTGCGCTTCATCGCACCGCTGACGGTGGCGCTGGCGCTGCTCGCGTTCGTGCTGGTGCCGCTGGTCGACAAGCTCACCCTGCGCTGGTGGATCAACGACCTCGACACCCGCTCGGAGCTGGTCGCCAACACGCTGCAGGACCAGCTCGCCGGAGCGATCGAGCAGGGCTCGACGACCAAGGTCGAGCAGGTGTTCATGCGGGCGCTACAGGACGAACGGCTGTACGCGCTTGCATTTTGCGATGAGAAAGGAAAGCTGCGCTATTCGACGCCGACCTATCCGGCGACGCTCGGGTGCCGGCCGCCGGCGAGCGCGGCGGGGGAGGCGCACTCGCTGATCCGCCTGCGCCAGGGCCCGCTGCATGTCGTCCAGCGCCCGCTGCTCCAGGGCAACGATCGGATCGGTACGCTGATCCTGGTGCACGACATGAGCTTCGTCGACCGGCGCAGCGCCGATACCCGGCTCTATCTGATCGGCCTGTTCGTCATTCTCGGTGTCGTCGTGTCGCTGGTCACCGTGTCGATCGCGCACCTTTCGTGGCGCGGGTGGGTCGCAGGCGTGCGCTCCTTGCTGCGCGGCGAGGGGATACTTCAGCCGTTTTCGCAGCCCGGCTCGTCGCCGGTCCATCCGCTGGCGAGCGAATTGCGGGCGCTGCTGCGCGAGCTCGACCAGGATCGCCGCGGACGCAACCAGAGCGCGACATGGAGCCCCGAACAGCTGCGCAACGTCCTGCACGAGCAGCTGCTCGGCGACGAGGTGCTCGTCGTGTCGAATCGCGAACCGTTCATTCATAACCGCGAAGGCGACAAGATCACGCTGTTGCGGCCGGCCAGCGGGCTGGTCACCGCGCTCGAACCCGTGATGCGAGCCTGCTCGGGCACCTGGATCGCGCACGGCAGCGGCAGTGCGGATCGCGAGACCGCCGATGCGCGCGGACGGTTGCGCGTGCCTCCCGACAATCCGAGCTATACGCTGCGGCGCGTCTGGCTGAGCCAGGAAGAAGAGAAGGGCTATTACAACGGTTTCGCCAACGAAGGGCTGTGGCCGCTGTGCCACATCGCCCACGTGCGGCCGGTCTTCCGTTCCGCCGACTGGGAGCAGTACGTGCGGGTCAACCGGCGCTTCGCCGACGCCGTGCGCGACGAGGCGCGCACCGAGGACCCGGTCGTGCTGGTCCAGGACTATCACCTGGCGCTGGTGCCGCGGATGATCCGCGAGCGGCTGCCGAAGGCCACGATCATCATGTTCTGGCACATCCCCTGGCCGAATCCGGAATCGTTCAGCATCTGTCCGTGGCGCGAGGAATTGCTCGAGGGGATGCTGGGCAGCACGATTCTCGGATTCCACACGCGTTTCCATTGCCAGAATTTCGTCGAGACGGTCGACCGCCATCTGGAAGCTCGCATCGAGCGCGAGTCGTCGACAATTTCGTACGGCGGCCAGCTGACGCGCGTCGAATCGTACCCGATTTCGATCCAGTGGCCGCCCGAGTGGATCGATTCGCAGCTGTCGGTCTCGCTCTGCCGCGCCAAGGTGCTGCGGATCGAGAAGCTGCCGGATGACGTCCTGCTCGGTGTCGGCGTCGACCGGATGGATTACACCAAGGGCATAATCGAGCGCTTTCTCGCGGTCGAGCGCCTGCTCGAGGTGCACCCCGAGTTCATCGGCCGCTTCGTGCTGGTCCAGATTGCCGCGCCTTCGCGCTCGTCGCTCGACGAATATCATAATTTCGAGACGAGGGTCCGCTCGCTGGCAGCGCGCATCAACACGCAGTTCGGCCGCGACGGCTACGAGCCGATCCGGCTGAAGATCGAACATCACGGGTCGCAAGCGGTCAACGAGTACTACCGGGCCGCCGACGTTTGCATAGTCACCAGCCTGCACGACGGGATGAACCTCGTCGCAAAGGAATTCGTGGCGTCGCGCGACGACGAGCAGGGCGTCCTCGTGCTCTCGCAATTCACCGGTGCGGCGCACGAGCTTCCCGACGCCCTGATCGTCAACCCGTACCATATCGAGAATTGTGCCGATGCCCTGTACAAGGCGTTGACGATGCCTGCCGACGAGAAGCGCGTGCGCATGCGCAGCATGCGGCGGCTGGTGCAGGAGTTCAACGTTTACCGCTGGGCTGGTGCGATGCTGCTCGACGCGGCGCGGCTGCGGCAGCGTCAGCGCGTATCGGCGCGAATCTTCGCGCATCAGCGCAAGGCCGGCATCGAGGCATGAGGTATGCGCTCGGGGCAGCGTCGCTGACGCAAATCCACCACATGCTGCCGGGTCGGCCGATGCTGGCGTTCGACATCGACGGCACGCTGGCGCCGATCGTCGCCGAGCCATGGCGAGCACATATTTCGGAGGAGCTCCGCGCGTTTCTTCGCTCGCTGGCGGCCCGAACGCCGGTCGCGATCATCACCGGGCGCGCGGTCAAGGACGCGCGGCCGTTGCTTGGCTTCAGCCCGCACTATGTCGTGGGCAATCACGGCGCGGAAGGGATTCCCGGGTTCGAAGCGCAAAGTGCCGGCTATCAGCGCGTTTGCGCGGCGTGGCTCGCGGAGCTCAGCGCCACGCCGGACGCGCGCGGATGGCGCGCGATGCCGGGCATCATGCTCGAGGACAAGCAGTATTCGCTGTCGTTTCACTACCGCCATACCGCAAGGCCGGGGTTGGCGCGTGAGTTGCTGGAGCAGCGTGTCGCGCGGCTGGTGCCGCCGCCCGACATCGTGCACGGCAAGCGCGTGCTCAACCTGCTGCCGCCGGATGCGCCACACAAGGGCGAGGCGCTGCAAAGCCTGCTCGGGCTTTCCGGCTGCACGCGGGCAATGTACATCGGCGACGACACCACCGACGAGGACGTCTTCCGCATGCGCATGCCGGAGGTGCTCTCGATCCGGGTCGGGCGGAAGCGGAGAAGCGCTGCCGAAATGTATCTGAAGAATCAGGCCGAGGTCACCCGGCTGGTGCGCCGACTGGTCGCGATGCTCGATGGCGTCAGGCATCCGTCCCGGCCGCTTGGCGCGCCCGCCGCTCCGATCCCGCGATGAGCGAGGCCGTCGGCCGCATGGCGCCGAATCCCGATCGGGAAAGGAAAGACATGCCGGCAATCCGCTGCCTGGCGGTCGCCGTCTTCCTGCTAGCCTGCGCTGCCGCCGGTTGCGGCAAGACGAGCGAGCAGCGCGAACAGGAGCGGATCGCCCGGGAAACGGCGTTGCGCCAGGCGCTCGAAAAGTCGCTGGCCGAAGAGCAGCAAAAAGACCGCCGCATGCGCGAAGGCGCCGCGGCCGAGGCCTTCGAGCGGCTGGTCAACGAGGCGCGCGAGCACGAGCAGGAGGTAGCGCGCGCCGCGGCCGCGCCGCCGAGTCTCGAGCAGCAGCAGGCGGAGCGCGCGAACCTGCTGCGGCAATACACCGAAACGCTGAAAAGGACGCTCAGCGATCCGGCATCGATGCAATTGCGCAACGCCGAATTGAGCCCAAAGCAGACCGGCATGTGCGCCGAATACAATGCCCGGAACAAGTCCGGCGCGTACCAGGGCTATAAGCGGGTGGTCGTCATCGACAACCGGGTGGCGATCGAGGAAGCGCCGACCCGCGAGACCTTGCCGCAATTCCTGGCATTCCAGATCGCAGCGCGGGACAGCGGCTGCTTTCCCGACGTCGAGAACGTCAAGATCCTGCAATAATTTCGCTTACGCGGCGGTCGGCTGGCCCGACTCCCCGCTTAGCCGATACCCTGGCTCCGTACGGTCGTCCCGCGCTAGCGACTTACCCGCGGCGCCTTGCGACCGCTGCCTTCCGGCGGATCACCGCGAAGGCCGCGATAGCCAGGAATGCGGCAAGCAGTGCGATCGTCCATTCGGAGAGCGTGGGGATGGCCGTGCTGGGCGCTACAAACGAGGCGCAGCCGGGAACGGTAATCGTGTTCGCATCGGTCGTCACTGTTCCGCCGAACGCCAGGGCCCTTCCGGTCAAGTTCGCGAAATGTCCTATCGTGATGCCGGCCGCATCGAGGATGTTTCCAACGAATGTAGGCGTCAGCGACAGCGAGGCGTTTGCTCCGAGGGTCGTCGCGCCGACAGGAACCCAGAACACGTCGGACGCGCAAGCGCCGCCTGTCAGGACAACGAGAGAATTGGCTCCGGTATCGAGCGCGCCGCCGGGTCTGAAAATGTAAACGCCGGCGCCGTTGAGGGTCACCGTCGTGGACAGCGTCACGTTCATTGCGCCACCGCTGGAATAGCAACCCGGAGGAATGGTTCCGGGCGGATTGCCGCCGATAATCACCGAATCCAGAGCAACGGCACCCGCGCCGAGAGACGTGCAGACCTGGCCAAGCAGGTTCGCCGTGGCGAGCCCCTGGTCGGCCCCGACCGATGGAGGGCAAGGATTCGCTGTCGCTCCGGTAATCGTCAGCGGAGGCGTTGACGGCGCCGTGGTATAGCAGACATTGCCGTTGATGATCGTTTGCGGCGAAGTATTGGAATTGGTGAAAGTGCTGGAAACGACGCCGTAAGGGCCGTCGGACCCCAGCGGTGGCGCCGTGGCAGCCCAGGCCGGGGAGCACACTGATAGAAGCGCTGCAAATCCCGTCGTCGCCAAAATGGCCAAGTGTCTACGAATCATATTGCACCTCCATTTGATGCGCGCGCAGCTTCATCCTGGCGGATGGCGCCCGAGGCCGTTCCGAGACCACGACCGCTATGTCTTGTATAGCACATAGCGTGCGCCGATTACTGTAGGACAAGACCCGCGGGACCAGATATATCTTTGCCACTCAATAGGGCCAATGATGCGCTCGCAGGGGGCGTCCATCTGTGCGTTGGCGAACTTAGTCGCCCGGCCGCTTTCCGAGGGATTCCCGAGGCCGTGCGGCCAGTCCCGCGGACCGCACCGGAGGCGGGCGCTCGGAAACGCTCGTTGACGGGCCGCCGAGCGCGGATCAGGTCCGCTCGCCGTTCCTGCCGCTCACTTCGCGCCTGTCGGCGACACGGTCGCAATGACCTGCTGCTTGCCGCCGGCTACCTTGGCGATGGAGCTCTGGCGGTCGAGATTGCCTTTCTGATCGAAGCTGATATCCAGCAGCACCCCGGGATTGTCCTTGCCGAGATCTTGGCGCCATGCAGCGCCGCTGCGAGCGTGTTGGAATCGAGGCAGGATTGATGGCGATTCCGTACATGCTCGCGGGCGTCGTGGACCCATCGATCAACTGACCTGGCGTTCATTCCCGTATCATATTGATATGGCTAGGAAACACACTCAGGCGAGGACGGCTTTCCGCGACGGTCGCCCAAGGGCCCAGGCCCGGCAGCGAAGACACGCCCGTCGGAGAAACCGCCTGTCGCCGCATTCGCAGCGACATGGTTTTCGGCAGCCTCGCTCCGGGTCGGAAGCGCACGCTCGACTGGATGAAGCACGCTTACAAAGCAAGCGTCAGCACGCTGCGTGGAATACTGAATGGCCTGTCGTCGGAAGCCTTGATCTGCGCCAGCAGGGCGACGCGATCGGAAGTTCTCCTTGGCGGCGCGCGAATTCAGCTGGAGACGAAACCGTAACGCAGTTAAGCCAATTCAATCCTTTCGTCCATCGGAGGTCAAATGAGTCACGCATCGATGCTGAAGGCCAGACGGCAGCGCCAAAAAACCAAAAAACTTCTCGATGTCGCAGCCAAGCGGGCTAAACGCCTGGCGAAACAGGCATTGGCGGGGCCGGCCATTAAGAAAGAAAAGGTAAAGAAGGAAAAAGTGAAGAAGGAAAAGGTCAAAACGGAAAAAGTGAAAAAGGTCAAGCTGACCAAGGAGGAGCTTGGCAGGCAGGAAGCGAAGAAGACCAGCGCTGGCGCCGGTAAAAAGGGCGCGTCCTAGCCTTCGTCGATCCGGAATCGGGTCGGCTGCGTTGAATCGCCGACGGTTGCGCCGCGGGGACAGTCGGCTCGCCTGCGCGTGTGAATCGGGTTTTTGCAGCGGTTTCCGCAGCATTCCTGAAGCTGCGGTGATAGTCATCACGGCGACAAGGCCTGATGTCAGCTACCAGCGCCTACGTCGGCCGGTGCCCCCGTACGGGCACTGACTGCGAGCGCATCGAGAGTCAGTGCAATGTCGATTGATTCGTCCGGCGTAGCGCCGACCCATCGATCCCAGCCATGTCTAACGAGATCGTGGAACGACTCGGCTTCCGCCAGAAAACCGTTGCTCGCGGCCGTCTCAATGACCTCGTACTGTGCATCCCAGCCCGTCCCGCGCTTGACCTCAAGCACTGGCGGGAATGCCGCGGACGTATCGTTGAAGTATGTCGTGCTGATCGAACCGGCATCGCCCGCGATGAAGGCATGGCGGTGCCGCGCTGTCGCGAAGCTGCATGAGATCTGCGCGAGCAGGCCGTTCGGAAATTCGAGAGTGGCCAATGTGGTCAAATCCACCCCGGAGTCGGCCCATCGTGAAATGGCGAACACGCGGGTTGGCTTCGTACCGGTGACAGTGCGGACAAAGCTGACTGGATAGGAGCCGGCATCCATCAGCGCTCCTCCAGCGAGGGCCGGGTCCATCCGGATATTCGCCGAGTCAGTCAGCGGAAATCCGAATGACGCCTGAATCAGCTGCAACCTGCCAATGGCGTCGCCGGTAAGCAATTCCCGTATCTTCAAGGTCTGGGGTTGTGCGCGGTACGGATATGCCTCGACAACATACACACCATTTTTCCGCGCCGCTTCGAACACTTCGCGCGCCTCGGCGGCCGTAGCCGCGAGAGGCTTCTCGCACAATACATGCTTGCCGGCATCAGCGGCACGGATCGACCACGCGGCGTGAAGGTTGTTGGGCAGAGGGACGTAGATCGCATCGATTTCGGGATCATCGAGCAAGACTTGGTAGGAGGGGTGAACCACAGAAACACCGGTATCCCGCGCGAACGCGGTCGCGCGATCGGCGTCGCGGCTTGCCACCGCGGCTAAGACGACCTTGCGCGAGGCGCGCACTCCTTCCGCAAACAGACGAGCGATCTTTGCGGCCCCGAGGATTCCAATCCGCAAGGGGCTGTCGGAGGATAAATTCATTGCGGGCGCTCCCGGGCGGACTTGAGCATGATTGCGGACTGCCGTTGCGAGGCACCGCGCGGTCGATCTGATTTCGCGTGCAACGGCTATCTGGCGTTCGCCTCAAGGCGCTCACCGGAATTTCTGGATTCAGCTAAGCCACCAGTCTCCGGACACCATCTGCGCAACACAGTCCTGAATATGCGTGATCGTCGTCGCCTGAGCTCCGCGCCAATCGCGTTCCAGGGCAAACGCCAGCAGCTTGCGATGCTCTTCTACGACCGGCTCCCCACGAAAGACGGACGCGAGCATGAGATAGCGCAAGTATTTATCGTAGATGCCCGCGTGCATTTCAAGAAGAAGACGTGAGCCGCAGGCAGAGATGAGTGCGTTGTGAAATTCCCAATCGTATCGCCGCAACGTCTCCTCTTCAGATCGGTCCCCGGCGGCCATTCGCCGCTCCAGCGACGCCAGCTTGTGGTGCGCCGCAACGACGCGTCCCTCCCATTCCACGTCGCCTGACTCGAACGAGCTTCGCAGCGCGTCGCACTCAAGAAGCTGGCGCATGGCGGCGACCTCGCGCAGGTTGTCGGGAGAGATTGAAGCGACTTCGAAACCGCGCGCGCCCTCGGCCGTGATGAGCCCTTCGGACGCTAGGCCGTTGAAGATTTCACGCAAGGTACTCACCGCCGAGCCATAGGCATCCCGCATTCGATCCAGTGTCAATTTCTGGCCAGGCGCAAGGCGCCCGTAGACGATGTCGGCCCGGACGCGCCGGTAGGTCATTTCGCCTACGGACGTAGTCGGGATCGAAGTACGTAGCGATTCCTGGCGTCTGCTGACCGCCCCCCGTTTCCCCAACGTCTTGGTGGGCGCGTCTCGAAACGGCCGATCAATCGAGTTTCGTCGCATCCTGGCTCCCCTGTTTCCGTTGATGTTGCTATTGTACTATGATCGTCATAATATCCTACGAGCGCGACAAACGACTATCCTCGACACCGAGGGTGTCGTCCGCTACGCGAATCTAAAAACGGAGGAATTCATGCAGACCAAGTTCACACGTCGTTCGCTGCTGGCCGCCGGTGCATCGATGCTAGCGCTCGGCGCTCTGCCGCACGCCCATGCGCAAGCAGGGACCAAGTTGCGTTTCAGCGCGGCGTTCACTGAACAGGATTTGCGCGCGGATGCGTACAAGTCGTTTGCCGCCGCAATCAAGGACCGCTACGACTTCGAGCCTTATTGGGGGAACACGCTGTTCAAGCAAGGCACCGAGCTCGTCGCCCTT
>JBDTNP010000003.1:0-4437 GCA_039933695.1 Betaproteobacteria bacterium
GTCACTCTTCTTCCTCGTGATGGTGCGTCGTCAGCGAACGCCAGAGCAGCACTGGGATGATGAGCGTAAAGACGATCACTTCTTTGAACGCGCTCGCCCAGAACGACGAGTACGATTCGAGCAGGCCGACCAGGAATCCACCTGCCGCCGCCAGCGGATAACTCGACATGCCGCCGATGATCGCGCCGACAAAGCCTTTCAGACTCACCAGGAAACCGGAGTCGTAGTAGACGGTCGTGATCGGCCCGATCAGCACGCCAGAAAAAGCGCACAACAAGGCGGCGAGGGTCAGCGTCAGGCTTCCGGCGAGGTTGGGGCTGATGCCGACCAGACGCGCGCCGACGCGATTGAGCGCCGTCGCGCGCAGCGCCTTGCCGTACAACGTACGGCCGAAGAAGACGTAAAGCGCGGCAATGACCAGCAGCGAGAACAGGAGCACCAGCAGACTCTGTCCGCTGATCTGCACGTCGCCGATGCGATAGGAGGCGGAAGTGAACGCAGGCGTGCGCGAGCCTTCGGCGCCGAAATACCACAGGCCGAGACCCAGCATGGCGAAATGCACTGCGACGGAGACGATCAAGAGCACCAGCACCGATGCCTCGGCCAGCGGCTGGTACGCGACACGATAAAGCAGCGGTCCGAGCGCAGTGACGACCGCGACCGCGAGAAATATCTGCAGTGGAAATGCGAGCGACAGCGGCGCCAGCAGGTGAACGAGCGCGGCAATCGCCAACGGCAGCATCAGATAGAGCCCCAGCCGGCGCGGCAGCCGTCGCCAGTCCCGATCGCGCCCCGCGGCGTAGAGCTCCATCGCACCGGCGAGCCCCGCCAGGGCGATCAGCAGACCGACGGAGCCCGGCGACTTGCCCAGTTGCAGTGAAGCAAGGGTCAGCGTTCCGTAGGTCACGAACTCGCCGCCCGGAACGAAGATGACCCGCGTTACCGCGAATACCAGGACCAGCGCCAGCGAAAGCAGCGCGTAGATTGCGCCGTTGGTGACCCCGTCCTGCGCCAGCAGCACTGCGATCGAGAGGTCCATCGGATATCGGTAGCCTCAGGGGCGCACAGAAAACAAAAGGCCGGCTGCGAGAGCTCCGCAGCCGGCCCGGTGTACGTCAGGTCATTTGCTCAACACCCACTTGCCGTTCTCGATCTTGACGATGACACGGGCGCGGTTGTCCATGCCATTGTGGTCGGAGGCGTTCATGTTGAAAATTCCATTGCTTCCGGCGACGTCCTTGGCGTTTTCGAGCGCGTCGCGCAGTGCCATGCGAAATTCCTTCGTGCCCGGCTGCCCCTTCTTCAGCGCCTCCGGTATCGCCCGCTGCAGCAATTTGTACGCGTCCCACGCATGGCCGCCGAACGTCGTCCGGCTGCCGGGGCCGTATTTGGCTTCGTAGGCCTTCACGTATTCAGCCGCCGAAGCCTTTACCGCATTGCTGTCGGGCAGCTGTTCATAGACCAGCATCGGCCCCGCCGGCAGCACTGCGCCGTTGCCATCGGCGCCGACGACACGCAGGAAGTCGGCATTGGCCACACCGTGCGTCTGGTAAATCCGGCCTTTGTAGCCGCGCGCGATCAGCTCCTTGTGCGGCGTGGCAGCCGGCGTTCCCGACCCGGCGATCAGGATTGCATCCGGATGCGCGGCGAGGAGCTTCAGCACCTGGCCCGTAACGCTCGGATCGTTGCGGTTGTATTTCTCCTCGGCGACGATCTTGATACCCGCCGTCTGCGTAGAGCGCTTCATCTCGGTCAGCCAGCTGTCGCCGTACGCGTCGGCGAACCCGATGAAGCCCACCGTATGCACGCCGCTGGCGCGCATGTGCACGGCGACGGCGTCGGCCATCAGCGAGTCGTTCTGCGGCGTCTTGAATACCCATCGGCTCTTCGGATCGGCCGGATTGACGATCAACGCCGATGCCGCCATCGATATCATCGGGACTTCGGCTTCGTTGACCACGTCGCGCATCGCCAGCGAATTGGGCGTGATCGTCGAGCCGACGATCGCATCGACTTTTTCCTCGCTGATCAGCTTGCGAGTATTCTTCACCGCCTCGGTCGTGTCCGACTTGTCGTCCAGCACGATGAACCGGATCTTCTGTCCGCCGATCGTGGGGGAGCCCAGCATCTCGAGCGTGTTCTTTTCCGGGATGCCGAGCGATGCCGCCGGGCCGGTGGCCGACAGCGTCACTCCGACATTGATGTCGGCACAAGCGATGCCGCAAGCTGCGAACGCTGCCAGCCCGAGAGCCAGGCCTGATTTCTTCATCGTGTTCCTCCGTAGTGGGCGCGCGGCTCTGGCGGCCGCGATCCGGTGAATACTCAGGGGTGTGCCCTGGAGCCGGCAGACATCACGTGTCCGCGCGATGCCTGAGCGTCGGTTACTGTCGGCGGATTCTGGCATCAAGCGACGCCAGGGTCAACGCGGTGCCGCTCGCCGCCGCCGCACCCGGTTACTTCTTCAGCGCATCACGGATCTCCCGCAGCAGCAGCACGTCTTCGGGCACCGGCGCGACGGCGGAGGCGGGATCGATCTTCCTCTTCACCGAGGCGAGCTCCCGCACCATCCAGAAAATGATGAAAGCGAGGATGATGAAATTGATGCACACCGTGATGAAGTTGCCGTACGCCAGCAGCGGCACGCCGGCTTTGGTCAGCGCGTCGTAGGTCATCGGTCCACTGTAGCCGGCAGGTGGCGGCGCGAGCATGATGAAGTAGTTGGAGAAATCGAGTCCGCCGAAGATCCTGCCGATCAGCGGCATGATGACGTCCTTGACCAGCGAGTCGACGATCTTGCCGAATGCAACGCCGATGATGACCGCGACGGCGAGGTCGATCACGTTTCCCTTGACTGCGAAGTCGCGAAAATCCTTTAGCATCGACATGATGGTCAGCTCCTCGACGTGGGTATCGAATTCCGGTCGCCGGAAAACGCGGGTCAGACCGCTGCCTCCCCGGACTCGCCTGTGCGAATCCGCACGACCTGCTCGACCGCGGTGATGAATATCTTGCCGTCTCCGATCTTGCCGGTGCGCGCCGCCTTGACGATGGATTCGATCGCGCGCTCGACCAGGCTGTCGGCGACGATGACTTCGACCTTGACCTTGGGCAAGAAATCGACGACATATTCGGCGCCGCGATAGAGCTCGGTATGGCCCTTTTGCCGCCCGAAACCCTTCACTTCGGTGACCGTCAGGCCGCTTACGCCGATCTCCGACAAGGCCTCGCGCACCTCGTCGAGCTTGAACGGCTTGATGATCGCTTCGACTTTTTTCATTGCCCCGCCTTTGTTTCGCCGCGAGATTCGCGCCGCCGTGCCTCCGTTGTTAGGTTACACCAGCCCGGCCGCCGCAACCAGCCAGCGGCGGCGCGCTGCGAGCGCTGGCCATCATTCGGCGCCGGTCTTCCAATCGGCCCACGCCGAGGTGATCGGATAACGCCAATCCTTGCCGAAGCCGCGCGGTGTGATCCGAATGCCGACGGCCGCCTGGCGTCGCTTATATTCGGCGATCTTGATCAGCCGCACGACCTGCGCGACCTCCGCGGGCGCGTGCCCGCGCGCAATGATCTCGGACGGACTCAGGTTTTCCTCGACATAGGCCTCGAGTATCGCGTCCAGTGTCTCGTACGGAGGCAGGCTGTCCTGGTCGGTCTGGTTGGCGCGGAGCTCCGCCGACGGCGCGCGCGTGATGATGCGCTCGGGGATCACCCGACCCAGGCTGTTGCGGTAATGGGCGAGCCGATAGACCAGCGTCTTGTCGATGTCCTTCAGTACGCCAAAGCCGCCGGCCATGTCGCCATAGAGCGTCGCGTAGCCGACGGCCATTTCCGACTTGTTGCCGGTCGTCAGCACGATCGCGCCGTGCTTGTTCGACAGCGCCATCAGCAGCGTGCCGCGAATGCGCGCCTGGATATTCTCTTCGGTGGCGTCTTCGGGGAGGCCCTTGAATTCGTCCGCGAGCGCCTGCCGAAACGCCTTCAGTGCACCATCGATCGGTATCTCGTCGTAACGCACGCCGAGGATGCCCGCCATCGTGCGCGCATCCTCCAGGCTGATGGCGGCGTTATACGTCGACGGCAGCATCACTGCGCGCACACGCTCGCGGCCGAGCGCGTCGACCGCCACCGCCAGGGTCAGCGCCGAATCGATGCCGCCGGAGAGGCCGAGCAGCACGCCGGGAAAGCGGTTCTTTTCGACGTAGTCGCGCACGCCCATGGTCAGCGCCGCGTACACATGCGATTCCAGCCGGGTGTCGAGATCGCCGCGCACCGCCTTGGGCACCGCGCCGTCGAACTCGGCCAGCGCGATCGTTTCCTGCCAAGCAGGCAACTGTTGCGCGACCTTGCCGCCTGCGTCGACGATAAAGGAAGCACCGTCGAAAACGAGCTCGTCCTGGCCACCCATGCGGTTGACGTAGACGACCGCACATCCGGTCT
>JBDTNP010000004.1:0-6897 GCA_039933695.1 Betaproteobacteria bacterium
CCGCGCGGCTACTGGGAAGTGCTGGGCACGTTCCGCGCCGCTGGCGGCCAGTACAGCGGCCGCTGGTTCGACGAAAAATTCAAAAAGACCGACGACGATCCCGATCGGCGGGCGGAGCGTCTTTGGGACGAAGCAAAGGCGCGCGCAGTCGCCGAGCGCTGCGAAGGCAAGCCAGGGACGGTCACCGAAGAGACCAAGCCATCGACGCAAGCCGCGCCGTTGCTCTACGACTTGACAAGCCTGCAGCGCGAAGCCAACGGCCGCTTCGGCCTGTCCGCGCGCACGACGCTATCGCTCGCTCAGGCGCTATACGAAAAGCACAAGGCGCTGACCTACCCGCGGACCGATTCGCGCGCGCTGCCCGAGGATTACCTCTCGACCGTCAAGGCGACGATGGAAGCGCTGCGCGAGTCCAACGCCTACGCGGTGTTCGCCGGCCAGATCCTCAAGTCGAAATGGGTGAGGCCCAACAAGCGAATCTTCGACGACAGCAAGATCTCCGATCACTTCGCGATCATACCGACCTTGCAGCGGCCGAAGAGCCTTTCCGAGCTCGAGACCAAGCTCTATGACCTGGTCGTGAAGCGCTTCCTCGCGGTGTTTTATCCGCCCGCCGAGTACCTGCTGACGACGCGGATCACACGCGTCGCCGGCGAGCCGTTCAAGACCGATGGCAAGGTGCTCGTTTCGTCAGGCTGGCTCGCCGTCTACGGCAAGGAGGTTCAAGGCGACGACGAGGCGACGCTCGCGCCGGTCCGCCAGGACGAAAAAGTGGCGACCGAGGAAATCAAGGTTGTCGCGAGCCAGACCCGGCCGCCTCCGCGCTTCTCCGAGGCGACGCTGCTGTCGGCGATGGAAGGCGCGGGCAAGCTGATCGAGGACGACGAGCTGCGCGAGGCGATGCGCGAAAAGGGTCTCGGCACGCCGGCGACCCGCGCCCAGATCATCGAAGGCCTGATCCAGGAGAAGTATGTGCACCGCGAGGGCCGGGAGCTGCAGCCGACGGCGAAGGCTTTTTCGCTGATGACTTTGCTGCATGGCCTGGGCGTGCCGGAGCTTTTTTCGCCCGAGCTGACCGCGGAGTGGGAGTTCAAGCTGGCGCAGATGGAGCATGGCAAGCTCAAGCGCGAGCAGTTCATGCGCGAGATCGTCAAGATCACCAAGCACATCGTCGCGCAGGCGAAGAACTTCGAAAGCGACACAATACCCGGCGACTTCGCGACGCTCGCGGCGCGTTGTCCGAAGTGCGGCGGCGAAGTGCACGAGAATTACAAGAAATTCCAGTGCCAGTCGTGCGACTTCGGCATGTGGAAGATCGTCGCCGGCCGGCAGCTCGAGAGCTCCGAAGCGGAAAGCCTCTTGACCGAGCGCAAGGTCGGCCCGCTGGACGGCTTCCGCAGCAAGCTCGGCCGACCGTTTTCGGCGAGCCTCAAGTTCAACGATGCCAACGAAGTCCAGTTCGATTTCGGCGACGGGACCGGCGACGGCGCCGAAGGCGAAGCCCCCGATTTCAGTGCTCTGGAAGCGCTCGGCGCTTGTCCCAAGTGCGGCTCGCGCGTCTTCGCGCTGCCCGCGGCGTACGTATGCGAAAAAGCCGTGGGCGCAACCAAGACTTGCGATTTTCGCTCCGGCCGCGTGATCCTGCAGCGGCCGATCGAGAGCGAGCAAATGAAAAAGCTGCTCGCCACCGGCAAGACCGATCTGTTGCAGTTCGTCTCCTCGCGCACGCGGCGGCCTTTCGCCGCGTATCTGGTGCGGCAGCCGGACGGCAAGATCGGGTTCGAATTCCAGGCTCGCAAGGACGGCGCGGGCAAGCCGCTGCGCGGCGGCCGCGGCGCGGCGGCGCTGCGGGTGCTCGGCAAGCACCCGAGGGACAAGCAGCCGGTGGAGCTGCACGCGGGCCGCTACGGTCCCTACGTCAAACATGGCGGTATCAACGCGACTCTGCCGGACCGTGGCCAGGTGGATGCACTGACGCTCGACCAGGCCGTCGCCCTGCTGGCCGAGAAGTCCGCTAAAGGCGGCAGCTCGCGCCGTTCCAAGACAACCAAGAGCTCGCGCCTGGCAGCGACCGGCGCCAAGCGCCCGGTGGCGACGAGCGCGAAGCCGCCGCCCAAGGCGCCGCGGACGGCGAAGGCATCGCCGAGGGCGGCGACGCGCAAGCGCGCGACCTGAACGCTTTGGCCGAATTCCGCATCACCCTGGTCGGCTCGCGCTACTTCGGCGCGGCCACGCTGGCGCGCCTGCTCGAAGAAGGCGTCGACATCGCCCGCGTCCTCGTCCCGGCCGCGGATGACAGGCTCGCGCTGGCCGCCGCGAGCGCCGGGCTGGAGGTCAAGATCCTCGACGATCCGAAGCTTGTGCCGGCCGATGCGATCGCCGAGGGAACCGATCTGATCGTCGCCGCGCACAGCCACGCGCGCGTCAGCAACGAGGCGCTCGCCCGTTCGCGTTTAGGCGGCATCGGATTCCACCCGTCGCTGCTGCCGCGCCATCGCGGCATCGCCGCCGTCGAATGGACGATACGCGAAGCAGACAGTATCGCCGGGGGATCGATCTATCACCTGGCCGACCGGATGGACGCGGGCGCGATCGCGGCGCAGGACTGGTGCTTCGTCAAAAAGGGTGAGACTGCGCGCGAGCTTTGGGAACGTGCGCTGGCCCCGATCGGTCTGGCGCTGATGGCGCGGGTGATCCGGCACGCCAAGGAGCACGGCACGATCCCGGCGCAGCCGCAGGACGAGCAATTCGCCACGAAGTCGGCGACTCGTCCCGGCCGCGCGCGGCACGCTCCTTCAGTGACAGACGGTCCCGGGCGAGGTGAAGATTTCGCGTGTGATGCTCTTGCTCTGCGCGACGGCCCCGACTGTGTAGCTGAACGTTCCGGTGTTGCCATCGGAAAAACTCAGCGTCGCACTGCCGACGACGGTGCCGCTGGCACCTCCCGGACTGCCGATCGGCGGGAACGGAATCGCGTTGAACGGCGGTCCGCTGGTAAGCCGGATCAGGTCGCCGCTGTAAGATCTCGCTCCGATCTTGTTCAACGTCGACACCAGCCACATCGGCGTGCGGTCGTGATCGAACGTGTACCAGGTCGCGAAAATCGTGTCGCTCTCGTGGGCGATGTTGAGGCCCCAGCCCGCTTCCGAGCCCGCGGGCGCGGCCCACCAGAGGTCCTGGTAATTGCTGGTCAGCACCAGGTCGGCCTGCGCGCCGAACGTGCACGCGGGAAGGGGGCCGAAGGTTTCGCGAGTAATCGCCTTGGTCTGGGTGATGCCGTTGACCGTGTAGGTAAAGATGCCGTTGTTGGCATCGTTGAAGGAGAGCGTTCCGCTGCCGACCGCCGAGCCGGTCGCCCCGCCAGGCGTGCCCAGCGGCGGAAACGGCACGGAATCGAATGCCGGGCCGGTGCCCTGGAAAAGCGTCCCCGCGTAGACGCGCGGCGCAGTCATGCTTGCGCTCATCACCAGCCACCATGCCTTGCCGTTCAGATCGTAGGTAAACCATGAGGCAAATATCTGATTGCCCTGGTGTGCGAAATTGATTCCCCAGCCTGATTCGGAACTGCCGGGCGAGTTCCACCACAGTCCCCCGAAGTTCACCGCCGTGGGCGGGGCGCCGTTTTGCGCCGTCTCGACCGCAGCATGGGTATCGACGATGCCGGCCCCGCACTTCGCCGTCGTGCAGGTCGAGCCTGGCGGAAACGGCTTGGCGCTCGCTGCGAGAATCGTGCGTATCTGGTCGGCGCTGAGCGTTGGCGCCACGGCCAGCATCAGCGCAATGCTGCCCGACACCATCGGCGCCGCGAAGCTCGTGCCGTTGGCGACGTAGACCGCATCGGCGGTCGGCCCCTGGGTTCCGAGGTTGGTCAGAAGCTCGATGCCGTCGAAACCTGCGAAGGAGTCGCCTCCGGGCGCACTGATCGTTATCGACGGACCGAAATTGCTGTACGAGGCTTTGCCGCCAATGGAATTGGTCGCGGCGACCGAAATCACGCCGGGGCAGTTCGACGGCGTGTTGTATGAGGCGTCGACGCGCCCGTTGCCTGCGGATGCCACGATGGCGCGCGTGACGCCGTGCGCAAAGGCGGACGCGACGACCTCCTGGTATGCCGGCGCGCAATCGCTGTAATCGCCGAGACTCAGGTTGATGACCTGCGCCGGCGTCGGATTGTCGGGCACGCCAGGCACCGGCAGGCCGGCCGCCCATGCGATGCCGTCCAGGATGTCGGCATCGTCACCGTAGCATTTGCCGAGCACGCGCACCGGCAGGATCCTGGCCGACCAGTCGATGCCGGCGGTCCAGGCGCCGTCGTTGACGTTGGCCGCGATGATGCCGGCGATCGAGGTGCCGTGCCAGCTGCTGTCCTCGGTGCTGCAGCCGTAGAATCTTTGCGAGCTGGTGAGATCGGAAAAAGCGACCCAGTCGCCGGGATCGGTCGCGTCGGCATCGCGACCGTCGCCGTCGTTGGCAACGGCCGGGTTGGACACGAAGTCGTATCCCGGAAGGATGCGTCCGGCCATCGCCGGGTGAGGCCGGTAGCCGGTGTCGACAACGGCGACGACGATATTGGCGCTCCCGGTCGCGAGATCCCACGCGCTGAACGCGCTGATGCCCGCCGCATCGTCGCGCAGGTAGGTCTGCAGAGTCAGGTCCGGGTCGTTCGGAACGAATTGCGCCCGCATCCGGCGGTCGGGCTGTACATACTCGACTTCGGCGTGGTCGGCCAGACGCTGTGCGATGACGCGCGCCTGCGTAAGCGTCACCGGTCGGTCGAGCTCGACCACATGCGCGCCCAGCGCCATCGGCCGCACGTACGCCAGCGGGACACCGCGGTCAGCGGCCAATCGCGACACTCGTCCCCACACAGGCTCCGGCTCCGATTCGAAAACAGCCGCGGGCTGCGCCCGGAACTTGACAATGAATCGCTGCGTCATCGGCTCCGGCTCAGCGTCGGCCGATTGGGCCAGCACCGGGACAGGCGCCAGCAGGAGCACTGCCAGCAGGGACAGACAGCGGAGTGTCGCGCGAGACCCGGGCGGCACCCGGTCAGACATCGAGGTTGCGCACACCCAGGGCGTTGTTCTCGATGAATGCGCGCCTCGGCTCAACGTCCTCGCCCATCAAGGTCGTGAAGATCTCGTCGGATGCGATGCCATCCTCGATCTGAACCTTGAGCAGTCGCCGCACCGCCGGGTCCATCGTCGTTTCCCACAACTGCGCCGGATTCATCTCGCCCAGGCCCTTGTAGCGCTGTATGGACACTGCGCCGCGAGCTTCGCTCAACAGCCAGTCGAGCGCTTCCTTGAACGAGCCGACGGCAGAACTGCGTTCGCCGCGCCTGACGCTCGCGCCGGCCCGGATCAGCCCGCGGAGGACCTCGGCCGCCGTCCTGATCTGCGCATAGTCGCCGCTTGCCAGGAAGTCCGCGTCGAGCGATGTGGCGTGCGGCGTGCCGTGGCGCGTGTGCACGATGACCAGGCGGCGCGACTCCGCGGGCGCGTCGTAGCGTGCCTGCACGGTGATGTCGGGGTCGCCGATCGCGCGCTCGAGCGATGCCGCGCTCGCCGTCGCCGCGTCTGCGGTGGACAGGTCGATCGCAAGACCGGTAAGCAACGCATGCAGCGCCGCCGGGTCGACCAGCCGCGCGACCCGGTCGATCACCGCTTCGGCCAGCAGATATTGGCGCGCGATGTGATCGAGCGCCTCGATCGAAAGCTGCGCGAGCTCGGCGCCCGGCACCAGCTCGGCGCCCTTCAGCGCGACCTTCAGCAGATGCTGCTTCAGCTCGTGATCGTCCTTGAGGTAAGTCTCTTCCTTGCCCTGCTTCGCCTTGTACAGCGGCGGCTGCGCGATATAGATGTGGCCGCGCTCGACCAGGTCGAGCATCTGCCGGTAGAAGAATGTCAGCAACAGCGTGCGGATGTGCGAACCGTCGACGTCAGCGTCGGTCATGATGATGATGCGGTGATAGCGCAGCTTGTCGGCGTTGTATTCGTCCTTGCCGAAGCCGGTGCCGAGCGCGGTGATCAGCGTGACGATTTCCTGCGAGCTGATCAGCTTGTCGAAACGGGCCCGCTCGACGTTGAGTATCTTCCCGCGCAGCGGCAGGATCGCCTGGAACTTGCGGTCGCGGCCCTGTTTCGCCGAGCCGCCGGCCGAATCCCCTTCGACCAGGTAGAGCTCGCACAGCGCGGGGTCGCGTTCCTGGCAATCGGCGAGCTTGCCCGGCAGGCCCATCCCGTCCAGCACGCCCTTGCGGCGCGTGAGCTCGCGCGCCTTGCGCGCCGCTTCGCGCGCCCGCGCGGCGTCGATGATCTTGCCGCAGATGATCTTGGCGTCGGTCGGGTTCTCGAGCAGGAACTCGTGCAGCTTGCTACCGACGATTTCCTGCACCAGCGGCTGCACTTCCGAGGAGACGAGCTTGTCCTTGGTCTGCGACGAGAACTTCGGCTCGGGCACCTTGACCGACAGCACGCAGGTAAGGCCTTCGCGCATGTCGTCGCCGGTAGTCTCGACCTTCGCTTTCTTCGCCAGCTCTTCCTTTTCGATGTAGCTGTTCAGCGTCCGGGTCATCGCCTGACGCAGCCCGGTCAGGTGCGTGCCGCCGTCGCGCTGCGGTATGTTGTTGGTGAAGCACTGCACCGACTCCGCGTACGAGTCGTTCCACTGCATCGCGACCTCGACGATGACGCCGTCCTTTTCGCCGACGGCGTGGAATACTTTCGGGTGCAGCACGGTCTTGCTGCGATTCATGTACTCGACGAATCCCTTGATGCCGCCGGTGAAGGCGAAGTTCTCGCTCTTGCCGTCGCGTTGATCGACGAGCTCGATCTTGACGCCGTGATTCAGGAAGGAAAGCTCGCGCAGGCGGCGGGCGAGGATGTCGTAGTGGAA
>JBDTNP010000005.1:0-10997 GCA_039933695.1 Betaproteobacteria bacterium
CGGCGTGGCGCTCGAGCGCCGTGAGGAGCGCGTCGGCGGCGACGCGGCGTTCGAAGTCGGCTCGCGCGACACTAACGCGGCGGTCGGCGTCTACCGCCTCGCCGACGGCCCGCAGGCGCTGCAGCTCAATCTGCGGCGCGACGACAGCACGCAATTCGGCGGCCGCACGACCGGCGCGCTGGCCTACGGTTACGGCTTCGCTGCCGGCTGGCGCGCGAGCGCGAGCGTCGGCACTGCGTTCAAGGCCCCGACGTTCAACGACCTCTACTATCCCGGGTTTTCCAATTCGGAACTCAAGCCCGAGACCGCGCGCAATGCCGAGATTGCGCTTCGCTATGCGTCCGACGACCTCGCCGCCGGCATCGTCGCCTACCGCAACCGGGTGCGCGACCTCATCGTCTTCGAATGCGACGCCGATTTCAACTGCGCGCCGCAGAATGTCGCCGGCGCGACCTTGCAGGGCGTGACGCTGGACCTGCGTATTCGCCGCGGCGCGACGATCGCGACCGCCAGCGTCGAGCTGCAACGGCCGCAGGACGACGCCAGCGGCCTTCTGCTGCCGCGACGCGCGCGCCGGCATGCCGCGCTCGCCGTCGATCATCCGTTCGGACCGGTGCAGTTCCGCGCCGAGCTAAGCGCATCGTCGGCACGCTTCGACGACGCCGCCAACACGCGCCGGATGGGCGGCTACGCCCTGCTCAATCTGCTGATCGAATGGCCTTTCGAGACGCGCTGGACAGCTTTCGCGCGCCTCGACAATGTGCTGGACAAGCGTTACGAGCTGGCCGCCGGCTACCGCACCGCCGGCGTGAATTTATTCGCGGGCGTGCGCTGGCGCTACTGATGAGTGTGCACTTACAAGCCTGGGTCGCCGTTGCGCTGATGACGGCGCTTGCCGGGGCGAGCCGCGCCGCCCCGGTTACGGTGATCGACGGGACCGGGGCGACCGTGTCGCTGTCGGCGCCGGCGCGGCGCATCGTCAGCTTGGCGCCCAGCGCGATCGAACTCCTTTTCGCCGCCGGCGCGGGCGATCGCGTCGTTGCCGTCACCGACCCGGCCGACTGGCCGCCCGGAGCCGCGCAACGCCCCCGCGTCGGCGATGCGCGGGCGCTCGATCTCGAGCGCATCGTGAGCCTCCGTCCCGATCTCGCCGTCGCCTGGCCGTATGTCGCGCCATCGCAGATCGAACGGCTTCAGGCGCTGGGCATTCCGGTCTATCGCACCGACCCCCACACGCCCGAGGCGATTGCGCTCGACGTCGAGCGATTAGGTGCGCTCGCCGGCACCGCGAAGGCCGCGGATGCCGCCGCGGCACGCTTCCGCTCGCGGCTGGCGGCACTGCGGCAGCGCGGGCACGGCGCGAGCGCAGTTCGCGTGTTCTATGAAATCTGGCATCAGCCGCTGTACACGATCGGTGGCGCGCACTTGATCAGCGCGGCGATCGAGCTGTGCGGCGGTGAAAATGTCTTCCAGAAGCTGTCGCTGCCGGCGCCGTCGGTCAGCGTTGAAGCGGTCCTGGCGGCGCGGCCGTCGGCGATCATCGCCGGAACCGACGGCGCGATTCGTCCGGCGTGGCTCGACGCGTGGCGGCGATGGCCCGATCTTCCGGCCGTGCACGCGGGCAACTTGTTCGTCGTCGACGCCAATCTGCTGCATCGCGCCGGTCCGCGTTTTGTCGATGGCGCCGAAGCTCTGTGCACGCTCATTGACCGTGCGCGGGTCAACCTGCGGCGCTGATCTGGCGAGCGGACCGGGCAGAAAGCTCAACCGGGCGCGAAAAACGGCCCGCATTCGGTCTCGATCGGCCGCAAGGCTACGCCGTAGAGCCGCGACAAGCGCTCGGCGGTCAGAAGGTCCCACGCCGGCCCGGCTTGCGCCGCGCCACCGTCCAGCAGCAGCGCATGGTCGCAGTAGCGCACCGCGAGGTTGACGTCGTGCAGGACCATAAGCACCGCCTTGTTCCCGCTGCGCGCCAGTCCGGCCAGGCGGTCGAGCAAGGCGAGCTGATGCGCGAGATCGAGATGGCTCGAAGGTTCGTCGAGGAACATCAGATCCGGCTGCTGCGTCAACAGCGCTGCCAGCGCGACGCGGCGGCGCTCGCCGCCGGAAAGCGTGCGCACGTCGCGCGCTTCGGCGCTGCCGATATCCATCGCCGCCAGCGCGGCGCGGGCGATGGCGAGATCCGCCGCGCTTTCCGACTGCCAGCGCGACAAGTGCGGATGCCTGCCGACCAGCGCCGTCTCGAGCACCGTCGCCGCGAAAGCGTCGCTGTCGTCCTGCGGCAGCACGGCGCGGCGGCGCGCGACGTCGCGTGGCGACCAGTGCGCGAGCGGCCGTCCGGCGAGCTCGATCGTGCCGGCCGCCGCCGGGCGCAGTCCCGCCAGCGTGTGCAACAGCGTCGTCTTGCCGGCGCCGTTGCGGCCGAGGATCGCCCAGCATTGCCCGGGGGCCACCGAGAATTCCAGGTTGCGGCACACGGTCAGTGTGGCGATGCGGACCGTCAGTCCGCGCACCGAGAGCAGCGCTGCCTCGCTCATCGCTCGCGCCGCAGCAGGATCAGGAACACCGGAACGCCGATCAGCGCGGTGACCACGCCGACCGGCAGCTGGGCTGGCGCGGCGAGCAGCCGCGCCAGCGTGTCGGCGATCAGCAGCATCGCGCCGCCGGCAAGGGCCGAGGCCGGCAGCAGCGCGCGCTGGTCGTTCCCGATTACGAGCCGCACCGCGTGCGGCACGATCAGTCCGACGAAGCCGATGGCGCCGGCCGTGGTCACCGCGACGGCGGTCAGCAGTGCCGCGAGCGCGAAAATCAACCAGGGGAGCCGCGCAATCGATACGCCGAGCGCCGCCGCGACCGCATCGCCGCGCGAGAGCGCATTCAAGTCGCGCGCAAACGGTAGCGCGATGGCCATCGCCAGCCCGAGAACGACCACCGGCGTCCACGCCGCCGGCGGCGCCGACAGGTCGCCGATCAGCCAGAACAGCATGCCGCGCAGCTGCGCCTCGGGTGCCAGCGACAGCAACAGCGCGACCACCGCACCCCAGCCTGCCGCGACGATGACACCGGTCAGCAACAGCCGCGTCGGCGACCAGGCGCCGGCGCCGCGAGCGAGCGCGAAGACCAGCACCGTCGAGATGAATGCGCCGGCAAAGGCCCCGGCCGGAATCAGCCACGCGATCGCGCCCAATAGCATCGCCGCCAGCGCGCCGACCGCCGCGCCGCCGGAGACGCCGAGCACATACGGATCGGCCAGGGGATTGCGCAGCAATACCTGCAACAGCGCACCGGCCATGGCCAGCGAGCCGCCGGTCGCGAATGCCGCGAGCGCGCGAGGCAGGCGCAGCTCGTGCACGATCGTGCGGGGCATGGCGTCCCCGCTGCCGGCCAGAGCGCGCAGCACGGTCATCGGATCGAGAGCGATGCTGCCGACGCCTAGCGCCAGCGCAAATGCCGCGAGCGCGACGGCGGCGAGGGTGGCGAGAGCCAGAGTGGCGGGAATCCGGGTCATCGCGGCGGACTTGCGACTGCTAGTCGCCACTCGGCGGCAGTCGGAAGGGCAACGATTATAGCCTCCGGCAGGTAGACTATAATTTCGTCTCGGCCGGCGTTGCGGCCATGCGCTCTGCCTCGCAACGGCGGCGTCCGCAGCGAGCCCAGGACGTTTGATCCGATCGATGAGCAAGGCATTCACCCGCGAAGACGACGACGACATCGACGATGATGTCGAGGAAGCGTCGCCGCTGCCCGAAGGCGCCCGGAACTACATGACGCCGGGCGGATTCGCGCGCCTGAAGGCCGAGTTGAACGCGCTGGTCGACAAGGACCGGCCCGAGGTCGTCGCGACCGTATCATGGGCAGCGAGCAACGGCGACCGCTCCGAGAACGGCGACTATATCTACGGCAAGAAGCGCCTGCGCGAAATCGACCGGCGCATCCGCTTCCTGATCCGCCGTCTCGACATCGCCGAGATCGTCGATCCGATGGCTCGCCGCGACGCCGACGACCTCGACCAGATATTCTTCGGCGCCACGGTGACCGTACGCGATTCGCACGGCGAAACGCGCACCGTAAGCATCGTCGGCGTCGACGAGATCGACACCAATCGCGGCTACATCAGCTGGGTGTCGCCGATGGCGCGCGCCCTGATCAAGGCGCGCGAAGGCGATCTGGTGAGCTTGAAGACGCCGGGCGGCGTCGAAGAGCTGGAAATTCTCGAAGTGCGCTACAAGTCGCTGGACACGGCATGACGCGAAGCGGCCCCGTTGACGCGGTCCGAAGCTTGACCCTATAGTGCACCGACGATGGAATCCGAATTCACCGAATTCGCCGGGCTCGAGCAGAAGCTCGCGCTGTTGCTCGCCGACTACAACAGGCTTCGCGCCGAGAACGAGTCGCTGAAGCGCGAGCTCGGGCGGGCGCTCGAGCAGAACCGGGCGCTGACCGCGCGTATCGGCGCGGCGACCTCGCGCATCGACGCGCTGCTGCAGCAGCTGCCCGAATCGCTGAGCTGATCCTATGGACGATCAGGCGACCTCGCTCGACGTCTCGATCCTGGGGCGCGAATACCGCGTCGGTTGCAAGCAGTCCGAGCGCGACGAGCTCCTGCTTGCGGTGCAATTGCTCGACAGGCGCATGCGCGAGATCCGCGATTCGGGCAAGATCGCGGGCACCGAGCGCATCGCGGTGATGGCAGCGCTGAATATCGCGCACGAGCTGCTGCAGGCCAGGGCAGGGCACGTCGGTGAGGCGACCGCCGCAAGTTTTGACAGCGCCGGCGTTCGGCGTAGAATTTCCGCAATGCAGTCCGCGATCGATCGCGCGATGGCGGATCAGGACAAACTGTTTTGAGCCGTCGCCTCTCGCGCGATCCCGATCCTTCACGTTTCATTGTCCCCTGCGGTGTTCGAGCCGGCCATACACTCTTTGAACCAATGCTAACTTAGCGAGGTTGCCGAGCCTCAAACGGACCGGTGTGCGCTCCCTACGCGGAAGCGCCTGATGGTCCTGGCAGGCGACCCTCTTGAACTCAGGTTCAAGATGACGGTTGGCACGGCACAGGCGGGGGGCACCTATCCAGGACCTCGCCCCGTTGCAGGGGCGAGGCTCCGATTCCAGTCCGGCGGCCGGCATGCTTGGCGGCGCGCACTCATGCGTGGCGGTTGCCGCCCTCTGGGCCGTGAAGCGCCATCAGAACTTGGTCCGCAGGCCGACGATGAATCCGTGCGGCAAGACACTAAGGATGATCGGATTGTCGCGGGTGTGGGCGAAGTACGCGGCTCCGGTGCCGAGCGCAAAGCCGGCCAGCGCATCGGATTGCCAGTGGGCGTGGATTTTCACTCTCGCAATCCCATCGTATAGCGGCAGCAGCTCCAGCGCATAAACGGCCGGGTAGTCGTGCGCGTATTCCAGCACAAACGGCGTGACGATGGCGGTGACGGCAGTCACTTCGCCGCTGGGAAAGCTGTAGTGGCTCGACCGCTGAAACCAGAGATTCGGATTGGAGGACTGATCGGGGCGCGATCGCGTGAAGACATGCTTCATCGCTTCCGAAGAGACCGCGCCGATTGCCGAGGAATCGATCGATTGCCAGAACGTCTTGCCGAGACGCGTTTCGCCGCCCTCCCAGAGTGCGCCGGCGATCTCGCCGCCAATCAACAGGTCCATCAGCCCCGTCTGGTTGCTGCGCTTCCAGATGCCGGAATTCTGATAATTGACGACGTGATCTATGCCGAGCGGGCCGCCGCCCGCGGCCGACTGTCCTGCAACCAGCAAGAACAGCAGCATAGGGACCGGGCCCGGGCTTGCCAGTTAACGACGCGGCCAGTTGCAAGATGGGCCAGCATTGCTCCAGCTATCTCCTCCACGAGACTCGCGATCGATCCGGGCATTGACGACACGCGACCATTACCAGCCGGCGCGCTTAATCCGTCGCGGTCGATTCGGTGAACTCTGTCGCAAGAAAATCCTACGCCGCGAACCTTTCGTGATGCTGACGCAATGCACGTCGCACTTTGCGCGACGCACCGCGCATGTCGCGCGACAAAACCTTGCTGTTTACTGACCCGAACGTCTGTTCGTCTTGACTTGCGCAGCGACTTTCTCAAAGATGCACTGCACACGTACGCATCGCAGACGACCGGAAAAAACAGAACGGCCCTCGCGGCAGTTTCCGCGCCGCGGTGGTCCCGCGTACCTGGAGGAAGGCATATGGAATCGGGAACGGCCCGCACGAAGTCGATGTTCGCATCACCGTGGACCCAGCTCGTCATCGGCATCATCTGCATGGCGAGCGTCGCGAACCTGCAGTACGGATGGACACTTTTCGTCAACCCGATGGATGCCAAATATCACTGGGGACGAGCATCGATCCAGATCGCGTTCACCATTTTCGTGCTGCTCGAAACTTGGCTCGTGCCCGTCGAGGGGTATCTGGTCGACCGATTCGGACCGCGGTGGATCGTCGTCGTCGGCGGCATCCTGTGCGGGCTGGCATGGGCGATCAACTCGGTGGCGAGTTCGTTGACGATGCTCTATTTCGCCGCTGCGCTCGGCGGCATCGGCGCCGGCGGCGTGTACGGAACATGCATTGGAAACGCGGTGAAGTGGTTCCCGGGGCGACGGGGACTGGCGGCGGGTCTGACGGCTGCCGGTTTTGGCGCCGGCTCCGCGCTGACGATCGTGCCGATCGCCGCGATGATCAGGTCGAACGGCTATGAGCGGACCTTTCTGACGTTCGGCCTCGCACAGGGCTTGATCGTCGTCGTTCTCGGGTTCGCGCTCTTTGCGCCTCCCGCAAGCATGTTGGTCGCGCCGGCTAAATTGGCTCCCGGTGCCAGTAGACACCAGGCGACTCCGGGTGAGATGGTGAAGTCGCCGATCTTCTGGCTGATGTATCTGATGTTCGTGTTGATGGGCGCCGGCGGATTGATGGCTACTGCGCAACTCGCGCTGATCGCAAAGGATTTCAAAGTCGCCGACGCCCCGGTGAGCCTAGTCGGGTTGACGCTGCCCGCGCTGACGTTTGCGCTGGCACTGGACCGCGTATTGAACGGTGTTACCCGCCCGTTTTTCGGCTGGGTTTCGGATCACATCGGACGAGAGAACACGATGTTCATCGCCTTCGGGCTGGAAGGCGTCGGCATATTGGCGCTGGCCAGATACGGGGCCGACCCGGTCAGCTTCGTCATCCTCAGCGGTCTGGTATTCTTTGCCTGGGGCGAAATTTACAGTCTGTTTCCCGCGACCGTCACCGACACCTTCGGCGCCCGCTACGCCACGACCAATACCGGACTGATGTACACCGCGAAGGGAACCGCGGCGCTGCTCGTCCCGCTAGGCAACGTGCTGATGACCGCCACGGGTACCTGGCTCGCCGTGTTCGTCATCGGCGCTTCGATGAACATCCTGGCCGCGGTGCTCGCACTCTTTGTCCTGAAGCCGATGCGCGCCTCCTACACGAGGAGGACCGGTGCGGCCGACGGCGCTCCGGCCACGCTGCGCGGCGCGGCACCCACCTAAAGCGTCGGCGCCCGCGCGGCGATCACCATGAGCCTCCGGTACCGATAGCCGGAGCGAGCCGGGTTCGCATTCGTGCAACAGAGTCCGGGGGCTTCGGCGCCCGCGACATCGGCAGCTCGGCCGGCGGCCATCGCTTCGAAAGTCAGCTTTCGGATCATAATTCGCATTTTCCACCGTTCGTCGCCGCAGCAGGCTGAATGGGTCCGACTATGCGTTACTGGCTGATGAAATCCGAGCCCGACGAGGTGTCGATCGACGACCTTGCGGCGATGCCGAAGCGGACGGTCGCCTGGTATGGCGTACGCAATTACCAGGCGCGCAATTTCATGCGCGACCAGATGCAGGTCGGCGATCTCGCGTTCTTTTACCACTCGAGCTGTCCCGAGCCCGGCATCGCCGGGATCGTCAAGGTGACGAAGACCGCGTATCCCGACGCGTCGCAGTTCGACAGGAAAAGTCCGTACTACGATCCGAAGGCCACGCGCGCGGCGCCGCGCTGGATGAACGTCGATGTCACGCTGGTGAAGAAGACGCGGCTGGTCTCGCTCGCCGAGCTCCGTGCCCGCCCCGACGTCGCGACCATGCGCGTCCTGCAGGCGGGCAACCGCCTGTCGATCACGCCGGTCGATCCCCGGGAATGGACGATCATCACCGACAAGCTGATGAAAGCGTAGCGTGGACTGGACGCTGGTCCCGATCTTCCTCGCGATCGGCGGCGTCGTCGGATTCATCGCCGGTCTGCTCGGCATCGGCGGCGGGATGACGATGATCCCGCTGCTGACGCTGATCTTCAGCTACCAGCACTTTCCACCCGAGCACATCCTGCACATCGCGGTGGCGACATCGCTGGCGACGATCGTCTTCACTTCGATTTCCAGCGTGCGGACGCACCACGCGCACGACGCGGTCGTCTGGCCGATCTTTTGGAAGCTCGCTCCGGGCATCCTTGCCGGGTCGCTGCTCGGCCCGCAGCTGGCAAGCGGCCTGTCGACGGCAGCATTGTCAGGCGTATTCGCCGCGTTTGCGGCATTCACCGCGACGCGGCTGTTGCGCAACGCCAAGCCGAAGGCGACTCGTGTGCTTCCGGGCGCGCCCGGCATGTTCGCCGTCGGCGGCGTCATCGGCGTGCTGTCGAGCATCGTCGGCGCCGGAGGCGCGTTCGTCTCGGTGCCGTTCATGGCCGCGTGCAATGTGCGCATCCATAACGCGGTCGCGACCTCGGCGGCGCTCGGACTGCCGATCGCCGCGGCGGGAACGGTCGGCTATCTGATTGCGGGGTTGCGGCAGACCGATCTGCCGCCGTACACGGTGGGCTATCTGAACCTGCCGGCACTCTTCGCCATTGCCAGCGCGAGCGTGCTGGCCGCTCCGGCTGGCGCACGCATGGCGCATCGCTGGCCAGTCGTGCGGCTGCGCCGCGCCTTTGCGACGCTGCTCTACGTCATTGCCGCCTTTTTCCTCTGGAAGGTCTTTGCCCACTGACCCGCGCGTACCCGGCACGGAAACCTTCGGCCCGTGGCATCCGGGAATCGAGTCGGAGGTCCCCGAGCATTTGCGGCATCTGTGCACGATCTTTCGTCCCGAAAACGTCTTTACCACTGTCGCGCAAGCTGACGAGCTGCACGATTTGACCGGCCTGGACTCAAGCGGGCTGATCGCGTTCCGGCCCGGCCGCCTGGCGCTGCACGAAGTCCTGATTCGCGTCACCGCCGACCTCTCGGTCCCCGATGGTACGAAGATCGAGGATCTGGGTATCAATTTCCGCCGGATCACGCGCACGATCCTGGCCGCACACATCGAGCCCAGGAGCGCGGCGATCGAGTCCTTGTACGATGCGCTGCGCCGGCGGTTGCGCGAGCTTATCGATTCAGAGCTATCGTCTTTGTATGCGCCGTCTGCACCGGTCCTGACGCCGCCCACGCGCGCGCCCGGCCTGCTAACGATCTTCAGATCGCGCCGGGCGCGAACCGTGGCGCCGGTATCCGCTGAAACGGCGGTACAGCAGGTGCTGATCGACTGGGAAAGCCACGCACACGAGGCCTCCGATGCGTTGCACAAGGCGGCGTACCGCGCCCTGATCAAAGTCGTGTCCGCGCTGCTGGTCCGGCACGGCGAGCTGTGGGCGAGTCGCGAGCTCGTCGCCGCGATCGCCGCCGACGTAGCCTGCAACGACTTCGGCGCCGACGAGATCGGGCGGCTGATCGCCCCGTGGCTGATCGATGCCGCCGTCAGCGAAGGCTACACGCTGCTGCCGCGTCAGCAGCGGCCGTTCGTCATGAATACCAAGGGCGCGTCGGCATCAGGCAAGAGCACGCTGCGGCCGCTGCAGAAAAAGCTCGCCGGGGACATCGGCGTCGACTGGAGCGACTTCGCCCTGATCAGCCCCGATATATGGCGCAAGCAGTTGCTCGACTACGGCACGCTGGGCACCGCGTACAAATACGGCGGCGCGTTCACCGCCGAAGAGTTGCAGATCGTCGACCAGAAGCTGGATCGCTACATGGCGCGCAAGGCCGAGCAGGGCGGCATGTCGCATCTCTTGATCGACCGGTTCCGCTTCGACAGCTTCGCCCCCGACTCCGACGAGGCGGGCAGCAACCTGCTGACGCGCTTCGGCCGGGTCGTCTATCTGTTCTTCATGGTCACCTCGCCCGAATCGCTGGTCGAGCGCGCATGGAAGCGCGGGCTCGACGTCGGCAGATACAAGGCGGTCGACGATACGCTGGCCCACGCGGTCCAGGCTTACTCGGGCATGCCGCAGCTGTTTTTTACCTGGGTTCAGCGCACTGACAAGCAGGTGCACTTCGAATTCCTCGACAACAGCGTGCAGCTCGGCGAGCGGCCGCGGACGATCGCTTTCGGCTGGAACGACACGCTGAACGTGCTCGACGTCAAGCGCCTGCTCGACGTCGAGCGCTATCGCAGAGTCGACATCAATGCGACCGCTCCGGAATTCCTCTACAGCGACGCGAGCCTTCTTGTCCCGGAGCGCAACACCGCGTTCCTGCGGCAGTGCGTGGGCCGTTTCCGCGAAATCAATTTCGCCGAACAGGCTACCGGGCGCATCTACGTGCGCCTGGTCGATGGAAAGCCGGTGTGGGTCGATCGTGGAATGCTGGTGCAGGCTGGCGCGGAGCCGGACACGCGCGCCGGTTTGCTCGCGATTGCGCCGTCGATGTTCGAGGCCGCGCTACCGCAACCCGATCGGCCGATGCATCTGCAAGAGATGATAGGTGACGGCCGCATCCCTACCCTCGGCCGCTGGGGCAACGCGGAGGCGAACTGAGGCGGCGTCGCAAAGAAATGAGCCCTGCCCCTGTGGTAGCGGTCGAAAATACAAATTGTGACCCGCTTTCACGCCAAGAAAAAAAAGGGCGCCTGAAGGCGCCCCTTTGACCTGATTTCAGATGACTCAGAAATCGTAGGTCAGCCCAATAGAAACCGCCTGGGCGGTGTTCCCTGTGAATGGGGGGCCGCAA
>JBDTNP010000006.1:0-5948 GCA_039933695.1 Betaproteobacteria bacterium
TGTGCAGCAGGCCCAGGAAGCCGCAGCGGAAGCCGAAGCCCAGCGCCTGCGACACCTCGGGCTCGTAGTGCAGCGACGCGTCGTTCAGCTTGAGCTTTTCCAGGGCGTCACGCAGACCCTCATACTGGTTGGTTTCCACCGGGTAGAGACCGGCGAAGACCTGCGGCTTGACGTCCTTGAAACCGGGCAGCGGCGCCGCGGCGGGCCGCGTGGCGAGCGTGACGGTGTCTCCGACGCGGGCGGCCTTCAATTCCTTGATGCCGGCGATGATGAAGCCGACCTCGCCTGCGGACAGCGAGTCGCGCGCCACCGACTTGGGGGTGAATACGCCTACCTGCTCACAGTTGTAGATTGCGCCGGTGACCATCAGCCGGATCTTGTCGCGCGGCTTGAGCGTTCCCTCCATCACGCGAACGAGCATGACGACGCCGACATAGTTGTCGAACCAGGAATCGATGATCAGCGCCTGCAGCGGCGCGGCCGGATCACCGCCCGGCGGCGGGATGCGCGCTATCACCGCTTCCAGGATGTCGTCGACGCCCTCGCCGGTCTTGGCGCTGGCGAGAATGGCGTCGTGCGCGGGCAGTCCGATGATGTCCTCGATCTCCTCGATCACCCGCTCCGGCTCGGCGGAGGGCAAGTCGATCTTGTTCAGCACCGGCACCACGGTCACGCCCTGCTCGATCGCTGTGTAGCAGTTGGCGACCGTCTGCGCCTCCACGCCCTGCGACGCGTCGACGACCAGCAGCGCGCCTTCGCACGCGGCGAGCGAGCGCGAAACCTCGTAGGCGAAGTCGACATGTCCGGGCGTGTCGATCAGGTTCAGATGGTAGATCGCGCCGTCGCGCGCCGCGTACCGGAGCGCCGCGGTCTGCGCCTTGATCGTGATGCCACGCTCGCGCTCGAGGTCCATCGAATCGAGGACCTGCGCCTCCATCTCCCGCTCGGCGAGGCCGCCGCAGCGCTGGATGAACCGGTCGGCCAGCGTCGACTTGCCATGGTCGATGTGCGCGATGATCGAAAAGTTGCGGATATGCTGCATCGGGTCCAAAAGAAAGGGGCACCGCGAAGTGCCCCTCCTTTGCTATGCCTTTGGCTGCGGCTTGCGTCGGAAGACCTTGAATTTTAGCCGATTTATGCCTCTAGCGCGAGTTCGCCCCGGCCGATCGCGCGACAATCGCATCGAGCGCGCGGGTGTCCAGCCAGTAATGACACAGTTCCTGACCGTCGGCGAGCAGCACCGGGACCAGCGTGCCCCAACGCGCTTCGAGCGCCGGGTCGGTGTCGACGTCGATTTCGAGCACGGGGGTCTCGGCCGCGTGCTCGGCCAGCGCTGTCCGCATGTCGTCGCAGAGGTGGCAATAGGCGCGGATGAGCAGCGTCAGCCGGACGGGGACCGCCCGCGATCGATCGGATTCGAGATCGGCGTCGGCCGCCAACTATTCGGTGCTGCCGTTGCTGAGCCGGACCGTCGAGAAGAATTGCTGCTGGCCGCGGCGCAGCTGGAAGGTCACCGACGTTCCCTTCTCGAGCTTGGCGATCAATGCATTGACCTGGTCGGCGCTCTTCGCCTCGATCGTCGCGCCGCGGCTGATCACCGCAAGGATGACATCGCCCGTCTGAATGTCGCCGCGCGCCGTGCCGCGAATGTCCTCGACGACGACGCCGTTCTTGATCTCGAGCTCCTTCTTCTGCTCATCGGTCAGGTCCGACAGCACCAGCCCCATGCGATTGGGCTTGGCCTTTTCCTTGCTCGGCGCAGCGCGGCGCACCGGTCGCGGCGCCTCGTCCTCCTTGAGCTCGGCCACGGTGACCGTGACATCCTTGCTCGCCCCCTTGCGCCACAGCTGCAGCGAGATTTTCGTGCCCGGCCTGACCTGGGTAATGATGCGCGGCAACTCGGACGAGGTGTTCACGGTCCGGCCGTCGACCTTGGTGATGATGTCGCCCGCCTCGATGCCCGCCTTGTCGGCCGGGCCGCCCTTCTCGACCGAATTCACCAGCGCGCCGCTCGCCTTGGCGAGCCCGAATGCGTCGGCGGTCTCGCGGTTGACTTCCTGGATCTGGACGCCGATCCGGCCGCGGGTCACGCGGCCTTTTTCCTGGATCTGCTTGACGACGTTCATCGCCACGTCGATCGGGATGGCGAAGGCGAGCCCCATGTAGCCGCCGGTGCGGCTGAAGATCAGCGAGTTGATACCGACGACCTCGCCTTTGAGATTGAACAGCGGCCCGCCGGAGTTGCCCGGGTTGATCGGCACGTCGGTCTGGATGAACGGGACGAGATTTTCGTTCGGCAGCTCGCGCCCCTTGGCGCTGACGATACCGGCGGTGATCGTGTTTTCCAGGCCGAACGGCTTGCCGATCGCGGCTACCCACTCGCCGACCTTGAGCTTGTCAGGATCGCCTATCGTCACCTTGGGCAGTCCGGTGGCCTCGATCTTGAGCAAGGCGACGTCGGTGCGCTTGTCCGCGCCGATGACCTTGGCGCGGAATTCGCGCTTGTCGGTGAGCTTGACCGTCACCTCGCTGGCGTCGTCGACGACATGAGCGTTGGTCAGCACGTAGCCGTCGGCGGCCAGGATGAAGCCCGAGCCGGTCGACTGCTGCTCGAAGTCGCGCGGACGCGGCTGCCCGCGCGGGATCTGCCCGAAGCGGCGAAAGAATTCGTAAAACGGGTCGTCCTCGGAAATTTCGGGCATCGCCTGGCGGCGGGCGGTTTGCGTGACGTCGATGCTGACGACGGCCGGACCTTGTTGCTCGTAGAGCTCGGTGAAGTCCGGCAGGCGGCCCGACTGGGCCAGCGCAACGGGCATCAGTGAAAAGGCGCCGACGAGCGCGCCGAGTACGGTCCAAACGCGGAGTCTCATTGCTGTTGCTTCCCTGATTGTTTATTGGCGCTGGGCCAACAAAGTGGATTTTAGCCCAGGTGCGAAGTCACTGGCGGCGTCCGACCGAATAGGCGATCTGACGCACCGTCGTGCCGGGCGCTTCGCCCAGAACTGTGACCAGATAATCGTCCAGCTGCCGGCTGTAAACATTGATCCCGCCCTGTTGCGACAAGCCGACCGGTTGCGGCGTCGCCGGCGTCGGCTCGACAAAGACCGAAATGGCAACCAGGCCATCCGAATAGACGATGTGTGCGACCTGTGCCGGCTTGCCGCGCAGCGTGCGATAACCTTCGACGATCTTGGTGAAGCCCGGCGGCATGTCGCGAACCACCCAGCCCGTTTCCTTCGGCGCGATGTCGGCGGCCGCGGATTCGCGTATCTGCCAGTCGGCGGGGACGGTCGCGAACGGCGGCTTGGTCGCCTCCCGATCGAGCCGCGCACCGATTTGTATGTCGCTGAACGCGAACTGCTCGACCGGTTCGTTCCTTTCGTTGAGCAGGCGGGCCTTGAGCAGGAGCCCGGTGCCGATATCCGCCCAAAGCTTGTGGCCGTAGCGCGCTCCATCCTTGGGCTCGAAGACGTACGCCTGCGTCTCCAGGCCGGCGATGCGCGCGATCTCCGCCTTGCGAAATTGATAATAGGTGGCCAGCGTCGCCAGCTGTTGCGGAAGCAGCGACGGGAACGCGTTGTGCATGGTTCGCGGCTCGACGCGAATCACCTTGGCGTCAGGGTAATAGCAACGTACCTGCTCGCCGTTGCGGATGATCTCGCGCGCCGGACCGTCGAGGTTGGACAGCTTTTCCGACTCGCCGAACGAGTCCGACAGATGGTAAAGACGCGAAGTCTCGACGCGCCCGGCGTGCTGATACACGATCGTGCCGACGTAGTTCAGCTGGCGCGCGGCCGTCGCCGCACGTTGCAGCCAGTCGGCCGCGTCCTGCGCGAGTGCAGTCGGGACGACGAGCAGCGTGACGGCAGCGGCCCCGATGCCGCCGCGCAGCCGGGCGGACCATGGCCGCCGGGCCCGGGGGCTACCGACGCGCATCCGGCTCGCTGGCCGCGACCGCGCGCAAATACGGGCCTATGCCCTGGATCGCATTGGTCGGCGAGTATTCCTGGTGCACCAGCACATACTCGTTGTCGACCACGGGCCGGGCGTCCGCCGCGCGCACGCCGACAGCCTGTCTGGCACTGGCGATCGCCGCGACCGGCGCCGGCATCGTCGTCAGCGCAACCCACCCGACGACGCTTACCGCCGCTACCGTCGCTGCCAGCGCCAGCGCGATGGCGTGCGGCGCGGTTGAGCGCCGCGGCGGCGCCAGCACCGTCGGCTCGGCCGCGAACAGCTCGACGAATCGCTTCGAATCGAGTCCCCGAGACGAGACGCCGCGCACGGCGTCACCGATCACGTGATAACAAACCCAGGTCGCCAGGCCTTCGGCGCGGCACAAGCGGGTGACGACGGCGTCGGCCCGCACGGGCTCGAGCTCTCCGTCGATCAGCAGCGAGATTTCCTCCTGTGTCGGCGCCGTCGGTCGGCTGCTCTCGGCGCCGAATCCTGCCTTGAAGTTGCCCATCACCATCTCCGGTCCTTGTCAGTCCCCAAAAGCGGTCGCAATTGCTCGGCGATCGCTTCACGCGCCCGGAATATCCGGGAGCGCACTGTGCCAATCGGACAATTCATCACGTTGGCAATTTCTTCGTAACTCAAGCCCTCGATCTCGCGCAACGTAATCGCGGTGCGCAGGTCTTCGGGCAGCGTCTCCATCGCCTTGTTGACGGTAGCCGCTATCTGCTTGCCGTGCAACTCGTCTTCCGGCGTCGCCGAATCGCGAAGCTGCTCGGCGTCTTCGAAATTCTCCGCCTCTTCGTTGTCGAATCCGGTGGACGTCGGCGCCCGCCGGCCCATCGCGACCAGGTAGTTCTTGGCCGTGTTGATCGCGATCCGATAAAGCCACGTATAAAACGCGCTGTCCCCGCGAAACGAAGGCAGTGCGCGATAGGCCTTGATGAATGCCTCCTGCGTCACGTCCTCGACTTCGCCCGGGTCGCGCACCAGCCGCGACAACAGCCGTCCGAGCTTGCGCTGGTACTTCAGCACCAGCAGCTCGAATGCGCGTTTGTCACCCCGCTGCGCACGCTCGACCAGCTGCTGATCTACTTCGCGGTCAGCCATCCGCGGCCAGTCCCTGAGTCAATCGTTATTATCGCCACACCGGATCCGGTGGACGTGATACCCGCCGGCAGTATAGCCGAGCCGTCAGGCGCGCCACGCGATCGACTCAGGCAGGCAGCTTGCATCCTAGACCGTCCGCGCTGCGGGAAGTTCAGTCCCGCGGTGGAACCAGCAGGGTGCGCGGTCAACCGCGTTGCTCCAGCGCAACAACGGGCTCGACTTTGCCGGTGACGATGCCCCGGAAGTTTCGGATCGCGGGTTCGCGCCAGGCCGACAGCTCGCCTCGCTGCGCCTCGTCGAGCAGTCCAAGCTGCTCAAGCACGGCGACCGTCGTCGGGTGCAGCCCGCGCGCGTTGCCGTCGGCGACCTTGACCGCGATGCCCCAGGACTTGCTGCGCACCCCGATCGCCTGAACGCCTTCAGCACCGACCTTGGTGACCCAGTCGCCGCGGCCGGCACGCATCAGGATCAGGTCGTTGCGCCTTTCGCCCGACACCATTTCCGGGTGCGCGCTCATCGCGTCGGCCAGCGTCAGCGGCGCCTTTCCGTAACGGGCGTCTTCACTGCCGGCCAGGCGCGCGTAGGCGAAGGCGAGCGCGGACAGCGGCACCGCGTAGTTCGGCGCCGAACAACCGTCGATGCCGGGGACCAGGGTCGCCTCCGCGGTTCCTGTCAGGTGCGCGACCGCCTGGCGTATGGCGGCCTGCAGCGGATGGTCGAACGCGAGGTAGGTTGCAGTCGGTAGTCCACAGTGCCGGCAATAAGCCAGCATCCCCGTATGCTTGCCCGAGCAATTGTGCTGCAGCGGCGTGAACGCAACCCCGGCGGGCGGCAGCTCGTCGCGCGCGGCATAAAAAAGCGGCGGGTGGACGCCGCACTGC
>JBDTNP010000007.1:0-2972 GCA_039933695.1 Betaproteobacteria bacterium
AGCGTCGCCGAATCGGCCGCGGGGACGCTAGCGCAGCCGCCAGCCAGCAGCGATGCGGCGGCGAGCCCGATTGTGAGTTTCGAAAGCGGGGAGAATTGTGCAGTCATGGTGCCTTTGCGTGATTCTCAAGGGTTGAAAGGTAAGCACGCCGGTTGGGCCGGGCGTAGCGCGCCCTGGACGGTGGCCAGCTCGCCGCGCAGCGAATGTGCGCGCGCCGCAGTGATGCGGATTTCGGCATAGCGTCCGATCACATCGGCGCCGCCGGCGAAGTTGACGACACGATTGCACTCGGTCCGCGCCGAGAGCTCCGCTGAATCCCTGCTGGCGCGGCCGGTGACAAGCGCGCGCTCGACGGTCCCCACCATCGCCACGCTGCAAGCCGCGTATTGCTCGTCGACCCGTTGCTGCAGCCGTGCGAGCCTCGCCTGTGCGACCTCTCGCGGGACTGCATCGCCGAAATTGGCCGCCGGCGTTCCGGGTCTCGGGCTGTACAGGAAGCTGTAGCTGCCGTCGAATCCCACGTCGTCGATCAGCCGCATCGTCTGCTCGAAGTCCGCATCGGTCTCGCCGGGAAATCCGACGATGAAATCGGACGACAGAGACAGCGCCGGACGGGCCTTGCGCAAACTGCGGACGATAGACTTGTACTCGAGCGCGCTGTAACCGCGCTTCATCGCCGCCAGCACGCGGTCGGATCCGGATTGCACCGGCAGATGAAGCTGCGAGACGAGCTTCGGCACCGTGCGGTAAGCGTCGATCAGCCGCTGCGACATTTCCTTCGGATGCGAAGTCGTGTAGCGGATGCGCTCCAGGCCGTCGATCTCGGCCAGGTGCTCGACGAGCGTCGTCAGATCGGCGATCTCACCCTCGCCCGCGCTGCCGCGGTACGCGTTGACGTTCTGTCCGAGCAGCGTGATCTCCCTGACACCCTGGTCGACCAGGTCGGCGACCTCGGTCAGCACGTCGTCGAACGGCCGCGACACTTCCTCGCCGCGCGTGTAGGGAACGACGCAGAACGAACAGTATTTGCTGCAGCCCTCCATGATCGACACGAATGCCGCGACCCCCTCGACTCGCGGCGGCGGCAAATGGTCGAACTTCTCGATTTCGGGAAAGCTGACATCGACCTGAGGCTTGCCGGTCGCACGCCGGCGGGCGATCAGCTCGGGCAGGCGGTGCAGCGTCTGCGGGCCGAAGACCACGTCGACGTAGGGTGCGCGGGCGACGATCGCCGCACCTTCCTGGCTGGCGACGCAGCCGCCGACGCCGATGATCAGGTCCGGGTTCGCATCCTTGAGCGCGCGCACGCGCCCGAGGTCATGGAACACGCGCTCCTGCGCTTTTTCGCGCACCGAGCAGGTGTTGAACAGGATGACGTCGGCGTCGTCCGGCCGGGCGGTCGCCTCGAGGCCCTCGGCCGCGCGCAGCACGTCGGCTATCTTGGCCGAGTCGTACTCGTTCATCTGACAGCCAAACGTGCGGATGTACAGCTTGCGGCTCACGGAAAGCGGTCGGGCGGCTTGGGCGGGATACGAAGGGCCGAGGATTATAGCAGCCGGGGGAAGCATCCGCCGTCTGTCACCGCGGAGCGGTATACTCGCCGCAGCAGGTGTCCGCGGCGCCAGTTTGGCGCCGCGGGTGAAACGGGAAGCCGGTGCGCCGCGTGCACGTTGCGCGTCAAGGCCGGCGCTGCCCCCGCAACGGTAAGTCGGTGCGGGCGGTCCTTGGATGCCACTGTGCGCTTGGCGCATGGGAAGGCGGACCGTCCGGCGCTTTGGCGATGAGCCTTTCGCATACCGACCAGCCCGGAGACCGGCCTGCCCCGGAATGCCTTGGCGTTCGCGCATGGCTTTCGGACCGAGACGCATCGCGGGGAGGCGATGTCCGGCCGGATGCCGCTTGTTGCTGGGGCTTTCGCCCGAACGTTTTCTCCGCGTTGCTTGCGACCAACCGCCGTGCGGGGACGCACGGCATCGCGGAGAAAAAGATGTCCGGTCTGCCGTTTCTGGCCAAACTCCAGCTGCTCGTTATCGTCACCGCCTGCTGTGCCGGTGTGGCCCGGGCGCAGCTCAGCCCCGCCGCGCTGACCATCGATTCGCTGGTGATCACCGCGGCACGCTGGCCGCAGTCACCCTCGGAGCTGGTCGCCGACGTCACGGTGGTCGGCGCCGAAGAGATCGCGCGCGCCGGGGCGCAAAGCCTCGCCGAGCTTTTGCAGCGCGTGCCCGGCGTCGAGATCGTCACGAACGGCGGGCCGGCATCGACCAGCGGAATCTTTCTGCGCGGCGCCAACAGCAACCACACGCTGGTGCTGATCGATGGCCAGCGGGTGGGCTCTTCCACGTCCGGCACCGCGGCGCTGGAAGCCATCCCCATAGACGCGATCGACCACATCGAGATCCTTCGCGGCCCCGCATCGAACCTGTATGGCGCCGACGCGATCGGCGGCGTCATCCAGGTATTCACCCGCAACGGCGGCGACGCTTTCGCAGCGCACGCCAGCGCCGGTTACGGCACCTACCGCACCAGCGCCGCGTCGGGTGGCGTTTCCGGCGCGGCCGGCGCCTGGCGATACGCGCTCGACGCCGGGCACAGGCAAAGCGCCGGGTTCAGTGCGATCACCAACCCGGCAAATTTCAGCTTCAACGACGACCGGGACGGCTACCGCGGCGACGATGCCTCGGGCAGCGTCTCGTTTCGTCTCGGCCCGGAGCAGGAGTTGTCCGCGCGGTTCCTCAAGAGCCGGCTGAACGCGCAGTTCGACGCCGAGCCGGGGTTCGACGATCGCACAATCACCACCGTCGACAGCTACGCGCTTGCCAGTCGCAATCGGCTGACCGCCTGCTGGGTGAGCAGGCTCGAGGCTGGCCAGACCGACGACGTCAGCGACTCGCGAACCGGGTTCGGGCCGGGGCGATTCACCACGCGGCAGCGCCTGTACGTCTGGCAGAACGACTTCGCGCTGCAGGAGC
>JBDTNP010000008.1:0-1637 GCA_039933695.1 Betaproteobacteria bacterium
GACGGTACCAGCCAGCCAGGTCGGCAGCGGCAGCCCGGCCATCACGTGCTGTTGCACCAGCAAGGTCACAAGCCACCAGAAAAAGCCGATCGCGCTCAGCACCACGGAAAACGGCAGGCCTTCGAATATCCACCCCGGACTCGCCGCCACGAACGCGCATTCGATGGGGTCTATCGTATAGAAATGCGCGTAGGGCCCCGGGCCCGGCTTGCCGAAGAAGCGGCACGCCGGAACGCCGTGACCGGCGTCGGTCGACCATGACTTGAAGGCGAATCCGGTACGCGCCCAGCCCGGGAGCAGGCCGGTGTCGAGCACCACGGCCTCCTCCGGCGCCGCCGTCAGAAAATAGTCGCCGAGCGCCGCGCCGAAGTACTCGATCGTGTCGAGCTCGCCCGGCAGCAGCGAAGCCGGCGCCGTGTAATCGCGCACCAGGAAGTCGTCGCCGCCGCCGCGCACCATCGTCATCCGCGCGATGCGCACCCGCGCCGCGCGGTCGTCGTTGACGTGGGCGGCGAGAAAAGTCATCGACCAGGTGAAGATGTCGTTGGTGCCCGGCACGTCGAAGCCGTGGTCGACGCCCGCCAGCACGACGACGTCGCGCGACCCGGCCATGCGATCGACGCCCTCGAGCGTCGTCTCCAGCGGCGCCGTCACGTCGGCGCCTCCGGATATCGCGAGGAACGGCGTCGTCATGCCATCGAGCCCGCTCTGATCGCGGCCGAACGCGGGAAAGAACGGCTGCCCGAGGTAGGGCACGTAGCCGACGATCGCCTTGAGCCGCGGATCGGCGAGAACCTGCTTCGACGACATGCCGACGGTGATCGTCAGCTTGGCTCCGGTCATCAGCAGCAGCGACTCGCCGCCCTGGCTCGCGCCGAATCCGCCCACCTGGTTGACGTCCAGATGATCGCGATATTGCGGATGTGCGAACAGATAATCGAGCGAGCGGGACAGCGACAGGGGTCGCAGCGACTGCATTTCGACGAACGTGTCGAAGTGCAGCAACGCATAGAGGAAGTCGGAAAGATTCTCGATCTTGACGTCGGTGAAGCGCGGATCGCCGTGAAACGGCGCGACGATCACATAGCCGTAGCTCGCAAGCACCTTCAATGCCGCGATGTAGTCGCTCGAAATCGGGCTGCCGACGAGCCCATGCGAAAACAGCAGCACCGGCCAGCGCGCATTGGGGTCGGCGAAAATCGGCGGCTCTCCGCCCTGCTGCATGTGGGGCACCGCCGTGCCCGACGGCAACGGATAGTCGGGATACGGATTGCCCGCTGTCGTCGGATAGCAGACGAGCAAGGCGAACGGCACCTGCTGACCGGCGCGATTGGTGTAGAGCTCGCGATCGTCGGGAACGTTGACGTTGACGACCAGCGCATCCGCGGGATCGGCGAGCAACTGCGTGACGTAGCGGTCGCGGCCGCCGTCGGGGTAGCCTTCCCAGTAGTTCTGCGCGCTCTCGCCCGCCTGCACGCGGCTGAAGTCCTGGGCGATGTTGCTGCAACCGACCGCGTACGGTCCCGGCGGAAGCGGATCGACGGCGGACAGCGAATCGGCGTGGGCGCCGGGGCCGAGGCATAGTGAGAGCAGCAGAACAAACGCCGCCGCAGCCCCGCGAAGCGAAATGAACGAAG
>JBDTNP010000009.1:0-4232 GCA_039933695.1 Betaproteobacteria bacterium
GATCGAGCCGTTGCGCCCGACCAGGGCCGCGGTGCGGTTGTTGCCGATCATTGCGTAGTCTTCGATCCGCATCGTCATCTCAGAGCCGATCCCCTTCTTATTAAGATGCGCGCACGCCGGCCATCGTTCCGGCGGCGGAACTGTTGCAGGACGACGGGCCCGCGGCAGCCAGCGGCGCCACGCGACTTCGTTGGCCGTGCCGGGCGCACGCGCTATAGTTCGGCGCCGGCCCTCACCCGCGAGCAGGGCCGGAACCGGCTCGACATCGCGATCATCCCCGAGGAGGCCTCATGCAAGCAACCGCCATCGCGCCACCGGCGCCGCGCGCGGCTACACGAATCTGGTATCGCCTGGCCCTGCTGTATTTTGTCGCCGGGACGGGACTCGGCGTCTTCATGGGCGTGTCGCAGGACCACACGATGTTTCCGGTGCACGCGCATTTGAACCTTCTCGGCTGGGCCTCGCTGGGCCTTACCGGCTTCATCTACGACCGCTTCCCCGCCGCCACGGCAACGCGTCTGTATCCGGTGCATTTCTGGCTGTACAACCTCGCGCTCCCGGTAGCGATGATCGCGCTGGTGTTCCTGTTCAAAGGCAACGAGGCGTTCGGCCCGGTCGCGGGGATCGCATCGATCGTCCTGTTTGCGTCGATCGTGATCTTTGTTTTCAATGTGTGGCGCAACAGCGACTCGTGACCGGCGGCGATGAGTCGTCCGGCTGCCGATGGTCCGCCCGTGCTCGACGTCGCCGACGCGACCGCCACGATCCGCTTGCGCCGGCCCGCCGAGCACAACCGCATCGACCCGGACGATGTCGCGGTGATCCGCGGCTACCTGGACAACGGCAAGCTCTACCCGGCGGCGCGGGCGCTGGTATTCACCGGCACTGGCGACACGACCTTCAGCTCGGGGTACACGGTCGATGCGATCGTCGGCCGTCTCGACCGCAATTTCGAGGAGCTGCTCGATGCCGTCGAGCGGTTTCCGCTGCCGACGATATGCGCGCTGAACGGCAGCGTCTACGGCGGTGCCACCGATCTTGCGCTGTGCTGCGATTTCCGGCTTGGCGTGCGGGGCTCGCGCATGTTCATGCCGGCCGCCAGATTCGGGTTGCACTACTACCCGGGAGGACTGCGGCGCGCGGTGGCGGCGCTGGCTGCGGCGCAGGCCAAGCGGATATTCCTCACGGCGCAGACGATCGACGCCGACGAGATGCTGCGCATCGGATTCCTGACCGAGCTCCTCGACCGCCGCGAGATCCCCGGCCGGGTCGAAGCGTACGTCGCTGCGCTGGCCGAATGCGACCCCGGCGTCGTCCGGTCGATGAAGCGCCAGATCGATGCGATCGCGGCCGGCGATCGCGCGAATGCCGAATCCCGTTCGGACTACGAAGCCTCGCTCGGATCCGACGAATTGCGCCGGCGCCTGGCCAGGACCGGGCGTCAAGGCTAGATGTTCATCGCATTCCTACGCCGCTGTCCGCGAAAGCCTACACCAGAATCGGCGATCCGGCGATGGTCGCCGGCCCGCGACCGAGCATAATGGGTTCAGGCAGGGCAGATCAAAACCTACCGGTCGATTGCCTCAGGTTGACCGGGCGATCTGATCCCTGCCCTTTCCATTTGTGCTTGGCCGAACGGTCGCGTCGAGCGAGCCGTAGTCAGCCTGCTTGCCAGTCGATCTATGGGCAATGGTGATAGAATGGATGATCGCTCCGACGCTGTCGCGAAATTCCCGCCGGAGCAGCGGGCAATCCGGAACAGGTGCTTCCGTCCGGCAGGCACGTTCATCGAGTTCGCGCGGGACGAGATCGACCAATCCGTCTCGAAGCGTTTCGAACAACAGGTCGCCCAATATCCTGGCCGAATCGCCGTCAGGAGCACAACGCACACGCTCACTTACGACGAGCTGAATCGAGCCGCCAACCGGATCGCGCGCGCCATCCTGGATCGGTCTGACGCCCTGCAGCAGCCGATCGCGGTGCTTTTCGAGCAGGGCGCGCCGTTCGTCATCGCCTCGCTCGGCGTGTTGAAAGCCGGCGGCATCCAGGTGTCTCTGGAAAGCGGATTCCCGCAAGCCAGGCTTAGATACATGTTGGAGCAATCCGACGCCGCGATGCTGGTGACCGACGACGCAAACCTCGCGTTGGCGCGGCGGCTCGGCGATCTTCCCTTGATCAATATCGACGAAATCGGTGACCGTTTCACCGACGGCAATCCCGGCGTGTCTATCGGTCCGGATGGTCTCGCCGCCATCGCCTACACGTCGGGGTCCACCGGCACGCCCAAGGGCATCGTCTGGAATCAGCGGGGTTTGCTGCACGCCGTGATGCGTCACACCAACATGTTTCATATCTGTGCGGACGACCGAATGGTCATGTTTCGCGCAAGCTTGCGGCCCTGCCTTTACGCTCTTCTCAACGGTGCCACCTACTACCCGGTGGCGCTGCGCGACGACGCCGTGCTCGCTCTGGCCGAATGGCTGGCTCAGGAAAAGATCACCGTCTATCGGTCGGCCGTATCCGCCTTCCGCAGCTTTGGCGGCACGCTCGCCCCCAGTGAAAATTTTCCGCACCTGCGGTTGATCCTCCTGTTCGGCGAGCAGGCGTACCACACGGATGTAGCGCTGTATCGACGCCATTTCGCTCGGACGAGCATTCTCGCCAGCTCGCTGGGATGTTTGGAATTCGACGACTATGCATACTACTTCGTCGATCCGGACATTCCGCTCCGGGGCGACACAGTCCCCGGCGGCTATGCTATTGCGGATGCGGAGATCCTCCTGCTCGACGACGGTGGTCGTACGGTCGGCGCTGATCAAATCGGCGAAATCGCGATTGTCAGCCGCCATAATCCGGTCGGTCATTGGCAGAAGGCCAATCCCAACCCCGCGGCATCCCCGCGTCCGGCCGGGAGGAGCGAAGCGAGCACTTACCTGACCGGCGACCTCGGGCGCAGAGGCCCGGACGGTTGTCTCTTCCATCATGGCCGCAAGGATTTCCAGGTCAAGATACGCGGCTACCGCGTCGAGCTGACCGAGATTGAAGCGGCTCTCCTCGATATCGACGGCGTGAAGGCCGCGGCGGTCGCCGGCTGGGAGGATGCGCCCGGACACAAGCGCGTCGTGGCCTACATCGTGCCCGAAGGAGCGCACGTCCCGCCGGTTGCCGAGCTTCGCCGCATTCTCGGCGCCAAGCTGCCGGATTACATGTTGCCTTCCGCCTTCATCAGGCTTGACGCCTTGCCTCTCACCGCGACCGGCAAAGTCGATCGTCGTACGCTCCCATCCCCGGGCCGCGCACGACCGGCGCTGAAGAGTGCTTTCGTCGCACCCCGCACGCCCCTGGAGGAAAAGCTGGCGCAACTCTGGGCAGACATGCTCGGCCTGGACGAAGTAGGTGTGCACGACGGGTTTCTGGAACTGGGCGGTGATTCGCTGCTGGCGACCCAGGTGGTGTCGCGCGTGCTCACGCAGTTCCACGTACGCGTCCCTCTGCGTGCCTTGTTCGACGCGCCGACGGTTGCAGATATGGCGGCGCTCCTCGGCGAAAAGGACACAGACGAGAACCGTCACCGGATTGTCGAGGAGTTGAAGATCTTGCGCACCAGAACGAGGGCGCGTTCCTAGGAAAGCGCCCAGGCACTGTGACCAACCATACCGCGGTCCCGTTATGGGCGATCACCTGCTACTTCAACCCGGTTGGATACAAGCGGCGTCTTGAGAACTATCGTGTCTTCCGCCGGCGTCTTTGCGTCCCCCTTGTCGCCGTTGAACTCTCGTTCGACGGCAGTTTTCAACTCCACAACGACGACGCCGACATTCTCGTCCGGATCCACGGCCGGGATGTGATGTGGCAAAAAGAGCGTCTCCTTAACATCGCCCTGGAGCGAGTGCCGAAGAATTGCGATAAGATTGCCTGGCTTGATTGCGACATCGTTTTCGGCACGGACGACTGGGCGGAGCAAGCCCGTCGTGCGCTCGACGCCTCCGTTATCGTTCACCTGTTTGACGAACGCCATGACCTCCCGCGGGATGCGACCGCCGGTGATCTTCCCTCCTGGAACGCGCCCCCGACCTCTTATTCGGTCGTCGCCAAGCTCGCGGCCGGCGAAGCGGGTCCCGAAGATCTTTTCTTGGCAGACGCGCCGTTGCAGCGAAAATCCACCGCTGGCCTTGCCTGCCGAACCGCCGCTCCCGCTGCTGGTATGTCCGCACCGCCCGCAGGAAGTCGAG
>JBDTNP010000010.1:0-10328 GCA_039933695.1 Betaproteobacteria bacterium
CGCCGGGGCGCCGTTCTGGCTCGCGGTCGCGGGCATCGGGCTCGCGTGGCTGCTCTACATCCGGCGCCCCGACCTGCCCGCAAAGATTCAGGCCCGGACCGAAGCGCTGTACGCGCTGCTCGCCAACAACTATTACGTCGACCGGTTCAACGACTGGTTTTTCGCCGGCGGTTTCCGGCGCGCCGGCAGCCTGTTTTCCGAGATCGGCGACCGTTCGATAATCGACGGGTTCTTCGTCAATGGCAGTGCACGCATGGTCGGCGCTGCATCCGCCGCGCTTCGTCTGATCCAGTCGGGCTACATGTACCTGTATGCGTTCGCGATGATCCTGGGCGTGTTCATCGCCCTGTTCTGGTGGGTCGTGCTGAGGGTCGTCTGATGCTGCCCTACCTGAGTCTCGCGATCTGGGTTCCGGTCGTCGCCGGCTTGCTGGTGCTCGCCGTCAACCGCGACGCCGATGCCGCGGCAGCGCGCTGGCTTGCGCTGGTCGGCGCCGTCGCGGGGTTCGCCGTCACGATCCCGCTTTACGTGCATTTCAGGCTCGGCACCGGCGAAATGCAGTTCGTCGAGGCGGTCGAGTGGATCCCGCGCTTCAACGTCAATTATCTGCTCGGCGTCGACGGCATTTCGCTGTTGTTCATCCTGCTGAACAGCTTCATCACCGTGCTGGTCGTCTGGGCCGGCTGGATCGTCATCGAGACGCGGGTCGCCCAGTACATGGCGGCATTCCTGATCATGTCAGGCCTGATCAACGGCGTGTTCGCATCGCTCGACGGCGTTCTGTTCTACGTTTTCTTCGAGGCGATGTTGATCCCGATGTACCTGATCATCGGCATCTGGGGCGGGCCGAACCGTGTCTACGCGGCGATCAAGTTCTTTCTGTATACGCTGCTCGGCTCGTTCCTGATGCTGGTCGCGTTCATCTATCTTTACTCGGTCAGCGGCGGCAGTTTTTCGATTCTGGAGTGGTATCAGCTGCCGCTGTCGCTGAAGACGCAGCTCCTGCTCTTCGTTGCGTTCTTCCTTTCGTTCGCCGTCAAGGTCCCGATGTGGCCGGTCCATACCTGGTTGCCCGATGCGCACGTCGAGGCGCCGACCGGCGGCTCGGTCGTGTTGGCGGCGCTGACCCTCAAGGTCGGCGCGTATGGCTTTGTCCGCTTTGTGTTGCCGATACTGCCCGACGCCAGCCATTACCTGGCCAACTTCGTCATAACGCTGTCTTTGATCGCGGTGATCTACATCGGCTTCGTGGCGCTGGTGCAGGCGGATATGAAAAAGCTGATCGCCTACTCGTCGATCGCGCACATGGGCTTCGTCACGCTGGGCTTTTTTCTGTTCAGCGAGCTCGGGGTCGAAGGCGGACTCGTCCAGATGCTCTCGCACGGCTTCGTCTCGGCGGCGATGTTTCTTTGCGTGGGCGTGCTGTACGACCGCATGCACAGCCGGAAGATCGCCGACTACGGCGGCGTCGTCAACACGATGCCGAAATTTGCCGCGCTCGCCATGCTGTTCGCGATGGCCAACGCCGGCCTTCCCGGGACCAGCGGCTTCGTCGGCGAGTTCATGGTGATCCTCGCTGCGGTCAAAGCGAATTTCTGGGTCGGGTTCCTCGCCGCGGTCACGCTTATACTGGGCGCCGCCTACACGCTCTGGATGTACAAGCGGGTCTGGTTCGGCGCGGTAGTCAGCGAGCGCGTCGCCGCGCTTAAGGACGTGTCGCGGCGCGAGTTCTGGCTGCTGTCGACGCTGGCCGCCGTGGTCCTGTTCATGGGTGTCTATCCGAAGCCGTTCACCGACGTGATGCGCGCTTCGGTCACCGAACTGCTGGCGCACGTCGCCAGGAGCAAATTGTGATGACCGGCACGCCTGTGAACTTCGACTTCCTTCCGGCCCTGCCGGAGATTACGCTGCTGATCGCGGCCTGCGTCGTGCTGATGGTCGACCTGGTGCTTCCCGAAACCCGGCGCAAGTGGAGCTACTGGCTGACCCAGCTGGGCGTCGTCGCGACCGCGTGGCTGTCGCTGTACGTATTCCACGAGTCGCCGGCACACACGTTCGGCAATACCTTCGTCGCCGATGCGCTGGCCGACGTGCTCAAGTTCCTGAGCTGCGTCACCGTGGCGCTGACGCTTGCGTACTCGCGCAGCTACCTGACGGCGCGGGGCCTGTTCCGCGGCGAGACCTTCGCCCTGATGATGTTCGCGCTGCTCGGCATGATGGTGATGATTTCGGCCAATCACTTCCTGCTGCTGTATCTCGGGCTCGAGCTGATGTCGCTCTCGCTGTACGCGATGATCGCGCTGCAGCGGGAATCCGGTCAGGCGGTCGAGGCGGCGATGAAATATTTCGTGCTCGGCGCGCTGGCGTCCGGCCTGCTGCTGTACGGCATGTCGATGATCTACGGCGCCACCGGTACCCTCGACGTCACGCGCGTCGCCACCACCGTTTTTGCCGGCGGCGTCAACAAGACGATGCTGGCTTTCGGCCTGGTATTCGTCGTCTCGGCCGTGGCGTTCAAGCTCGGCGCCGTGCCGTTTCACATGTGGGTGCCGGACGTGTACGAGGGCGCTCCGACGGCGATGACCTTGTTCGTCGGCTCGGCCCCGAAGCTCGCCGCGTTCGGCTTCATGACGCGGCTGCTGGTCGGCGCGCTCGCGGCGATGGCGTTCGACTGGCAGGGAATGCTGCTGATCCTTTCGCTGCTGTCGATGATCGCCGGCAACGTCATCGCGATCGCGCAGACCAACATCAAACGGATGCTGGCGTACTCAACGATCGCCAACATGGGCTATATGCTGATGGGCTTTCTCGCGGCCAACATCAACGGCTACAGCGCGGCGATGTTCTACACGATCACCTACGTGATGACCACCCTGGTCAGCTTCGGCATCGTGCTGCTGCTCTCGCGCGCCGGCTTCGAAGCCGACCAGCTGGACGATTTCAAAGGGCTCAACCAGCGCAGCCCCTGGTATGCGTTCCTGATGCTGCTGACGATGTTCTCACTGGCCGGCATTCCGCCGACCGTCGGCTTTTACGCCAAGTTCGCCGTGATCGAGGCTGCCGTCGACGTAGGTCTCGTCTGGCTCGCCGTCGTCGCGGTGCTGGCGTCATTGATCGGGGCCTACTATTACCTGCGCATCGTCAAGCTGATGTATTTCGACGATCCGGTCGATCTTGCGCCGCTGGAGGCGCGAAGCGACACGAGAGCTTTGCTGTCGATCAACGGGCTCGCGCTGCTATTGCTGGGCATCTTTCCGCAATGGCTGCTGGGCATGTGCGTCGTCGCCCTGACGCGGTCCTACTGATCGCACGCGGCCGCGAGCTGACAACGTCGACTGTATTCCGGATCGAAGATGCGCGTCGGATTCTTCGTCACCTGCCTGGTCGACCTGATGCGTCCGGCGATCGGGTTCGCGGCGATCAGGCTGCTTGAAGCGGGGGGCGCCGAAATCTTCGTGCCGCCGACGCAGACCTGTTGCGGCCAGCCCGGCTACAACTCGGGCGATCGTGCCGGCGCGATCGCCCTGGCGCGGAAGCTGGTCGGTGAGTTCGAAGCCTGCGACTATCTGGTCGCCCCGTCGGGCTCGTGCACTGGCATGATCAAGACCCATTACGCCGACCTGTTCCGCGACGATCCCGCGATGCTCGGTCGCGCTGAGGCGCTGGCCGCAAGGACTTTCGAGCTGACCGATTTCCTGGTGAACGTGCTCAAGCTCGACGCGGTGCCCGGGACGTTCACCGGCACCGTCACCTACCACGACAGCTGCGCCGGACTGCGCGAGATGGGCATCAAGCAGCAGCCGCGCGCGCTGCTGGCGCGGATGCCCGGCGTCAAGCTCACCGAAATGACCGAGTGCGAGACCTGCTGCGGCTTCGGCGGAACCTTCTCGATCAAGTACGGCGAGATCGCGACGCGGCTCGCGGACAACAAATGTGCGCAGATCGCCGCCTCGGGCGCCGACGCGGTCGTGCTGGGCGATCTGGGCTGCATGCTCAACATCGAAGGACGGCTGCGCCGGCGCGGCGACAGCCGTACCCGCGTGCTGCACATCGCCGAATTGCTGGCCGGCGGATAGCCTCAGGACTCATTCATGCAGATCGCCTCGATGCATTTCAAGGAACGCGCGCACGACAACATGGGCAACGCCCAGCTGCAGGGCAACCTGCAAAAGATCAAGGGAAAATTCGTCGCCAAGCGGCGCGAATCCCTGGCCGAGCTGGACGACTTCGAGGCAACGCGCGAAGCCGCGCGCGTGGTCCGCCAGCGCGCGCTCGACGACCTCGACGTCTGGCTGGAGATGTTCGAGCGCAACGCGACCACGCGCGGCGCGACGGTCCTCTGGGCAGAGACGCCGGCCGATGTCAACCTGCACGTGCTGGCGATCGCCGCGCGCCACGGCGCCGGCAAGATCATCAAGTCGAAGTCGATGGTCAGCGAAGAGTCGGCGCTCGACCGCGCGATCGAGGGCGCCGGCCGGAAGGTCGTCGAGACCGACCTCGGCGAATACATCCTGCAGATCAACGACTACGAGCCGCCTTCGCACATCATCGGACCGGCGCTGCACAAGAGCAAGGAAGAGGTATCCGACCTGTTCGCCCGGGTGCACGGCACGGCGAGGAAGATGGAGATCAACGAGCTGTGCCTGGAGGCGCGACAGGTGCTGCGCAAGCACTACCTGGCCGCGGATATGGGCATCTCGGGCGGCAATTTCTTCGTCGCCGAGACCGGCTCAGTCGTGCTGGTGACCAACGAGGGCAACGCGACATTGACGACGACGTTGCCCGACGTCCATGTCGCGATCTCCGGCATCGAAAAGATCGTTCCGACGCTCGAGGACGTCGCGACCCTGATGCGCGTGCTGCCGCGCTCGGCGACCGGGCAGTCGATTTCCAACTATGTCGATGTGCTGACGGGCACCCGGGGCGAAGGTGAATTTCACGGCGCCCGGCACATGTACTTCATTCTGGTCGACGCCGGCCGCAGTGCGGTGCTCGCAAGCGAAGTGAGCGAGGCGCTCCGCTGCATCCGCTGCGGCGCGTGCATGAACCATTGCCCGGTCTACCAGAACATCGGCGGCCATTCGTACGGCTGGGTCTATCCCGGGCCGATCGGCTCGATCCTGACACCGTCGTATATCGGCCTCGAAAACGCGCTCGACCTGCCGCAGGCGTCGACCTTGTGCAATCAATGCGGCGTCGTGTGTCCGGTCAAGATTCCGCTGCCCGATCTGTTGCGAAAGCTGCGCGAGCAGCAGTTTGCCCGGCGGCTGCGCCCATGGCCGGAGCGCGCGGGCTTGCGCGCCTGGTCGTGGCTCGCCTTGCGGCCGCGCCTCTTCGGCGCGCTGACCCGCATCGGCGTGCGCATGTTGCGCTGGCTGGGCGGCCGCGATGCGCTGATTCATCGCCTGCCGCTGGGAGGCGGCTGGACCGAAGGCCGCGACATGCCGGCGCCGGCCGGTCGGACGTTTCGCGAGCTCTATGCCGGACGGCGCGCCGACGGAGCCGGACGATGAACGCTCCGCGCGAAGCCAAGCCTGCGCCGAGGATCAGCCGTCGCGGCGAAAGCCTGGGCACCGAGAATGCGTTCGTCGTGCTCGCCGAGGTCAACGCGCTGGCCCGCCAGGGCCGCGACATCGTCTCGTTCTGCATCGGCCAGCCCGACTTTCCGACACCGGCCAACATCCAGGATGCCGCGATCGCGGCGATCCGCGCCGGCAAGCATGGGTACACGCCGTCGGCCGGCATCGACGAGCTGCGCGCCGCCGCGGCGCGCGACCTGGGCCAGAGGCGCGGGCTGGTCATCGAGCCCGACGACGTGGTGATCGGCGCCGGGGCCAAGCCATTTATCGCCTACGCGATCGCATCGGTGACCGATTTCGGCGCCGAGGACGAGGTGATCTATCCCGTGCCGGGCTTCCCGATCTACGAGTCGCAGATCGTGGCCAACGGCGCATTGCCGGTGCCGATACACCTGCGCGAAAGCCGCGATTTCGCCTTCGATCCGCACGAGCTCGAAGCCAAGATCACCGCCAAGACGCGGCTGCTGATCCTGAACTCACCGCACAACCCCACCGGCGCGAGCCTCAAGCCTGCCGATCTGGGCGCGATCGCCGACATCCTGCGCCGGCATCCGCAGATCTGGGTGTATGCCGACGAAATCTATTCGCGGCTGTGCTACGACGGCGAGTTCGCCTCGCTCGCGGCGCTGCCCGGCATGCTCGAGCGCACGATCATCTCGGACGGCGCGTCGAAGACCTGGGCGATGACCGGATGGCGGTTGGGCTATGTCGCCAATCGCGCGCTGGCGCCGGTGTTCACGCGGTGGATCACCAATACCGATTCCTGCGCCTCGCAGATCAGCCAGTGGGCCGCGCTCGAGGCGATCACCGGACCGCAGGCCGATGCCGAGGCGATGCGACGTTCGTTCCTCGAGCGACGGGACCTGATCGTCTCTCTGCTCAACCAGGTTCCGGGCATCAGCTGCAAGACTCCGGGCGGCGCGTTCTACGCGTGGCCGAACGTGACCGAGGCGTGCAAGCGCACCGGCTGCGCCGATTCGGAGGAATTCCGCAAGCGCCTGCTGAACGAAGCCGGCGTGGCGGTGCTGGCCGACATTCATTTCGGACGGCGCGTGCCCGGCGACGGCCAGCATGTACGCTTTTCGTATGCCGCTTCGCCGGCGGCGATCCGGTCCGGCATCGAACGCATCGCCTCGTTCATCGAGACGAGCAGCCGATGAACGCGAGCGGCGACGACCCGGCGCGCGACAGGATTCTCGGCCGCGTACGCGGCGCGCTGGCAAGATCCGGCACGGCGAGGGACGAAGCCGTTGCCCGCATGAATGCCGAAGCGTATGTCGCCGCGCACGCCCAGGGCCCCCGGCCGCGCATCCCCGACGATCGGGTCGGGCGATTCATGCAGCGCGCGACCGATATGGAAAGCACGGTCGTCCGCATCGCCGACCGGCGCGAGATTCCGGCGAGCGTCGCCCGTTATCTCGACGCGCTCGAGCTGGCCCCGGCGCTGGCCGCGCAGCGCTCGCGCCAGGGCGTGTGCTGGCCGGAGCTCGCCGACCTGGACTGGGCCGGGGCGGGACTCGCGATCGAAACGCGCCCGACCACCGGCGACGACAGGCTGGGCATCACCGGCACATTCTGCGCGATCGCCGAAACCGGCACGCTGGTGTTGCTCTCCGGTGCTCTTACGCCGACCGGTACGATGCTGCTGCCGGACACCCACGTCGCCGTCGTGTCGGCCGCGCGCATCGTCGCCGGCATGGAGGAAGCGTTCGCGCTGGTCCGCAGCGAGCGCCATCCGATGCCCCGCGCCGTCAATCTCGTTTCCGGGCCGTCGCGCACCGGCGACATCGAGCAGACGATCGTGCTCGGGGCCCACGGCCCGTACCGGGTCCACATCCTGGTCGTCGATCGCTGACGCGGAGCCCGCCGCGGCCGCCAGCCGCTGTCAACAGCCGACGCCGGCCGGACGTTAACGAGGCGTCGCAACTTCGCCCACTTAGATTCCCGGGCGTGGCGACTACCGGAGGAAAAGACCATGGCGATACGCAATCGAATCCTGCTGGCTGCCGTCGCGTTGAGTGCCGCAATCGTGTCCCTGCCCGGCACGGCCAGAACCTTTGTCGACATCCAGATCGCGCCGCCCGCGCCGCGCGTCGAACTCGTGCCCGCGCCGCGGGTCGGTTACGTCTGGGCGCCCGGATACTGGCGCTGGAACGGCCACAGGCACGTCTGGATCCGCGGGTCGTGGGTCCGGGAGCGGCGCGGCTGGCACTGGGTACCCAATGCCTGGGTGCAGAGTCCGAATGGCCGCTGGCACTTCGTTCGCGGCCACTGGGTTCGCTAAACGCCCAGCCGCCTTCATCGGTCGGCGCGAAGCGTCAGGGCCGGACGGGCGCCTTTGAGGCGGCCGCCGGCGCTGCGGCGACGGTCGCGGTTCTTGGCCCCTCGTGCTTGGGCTGCGGAAACCAGCCCAGCACCGCCAGCATCACCGCGAACCCGATGACATAGGCGAGCGTGACGTGCCAACCGCCGCGCACCCACGCGATCGCATCCTTGGCCTCGGGGAACATGTTCGACAGCGCGACCCCGGCGGACGATCCGAACCAGATCATCGATCCGCCGAATCCCACCGCATACGCGAGATAGCCCCAGTCGTACCCGCCCTGCTTGAGCGCCAGCGCGGTGAGCGGAATGTTGTCGAACACCGCCGACACGAAGCCTAAGCTCAGCGCGACGTGCCAGGAAGCATCCGGCAGCTTGTGCACCGGCATCATCGACGCGGCGAGCACCAGCGAGAGCAGGAAAATGGTGCCGCGAAGCGCGCCGGGAAGCTCGCTCCAGGCCGGGCGCCGCAGCGGCACGCAGACCAGGAGCGCCACCCAGACCGCGGCGCCGATAAAAGGAAACGCGGCCGCGATGTCGCTGTAATGGACGTTGACGACAACGTTGACGGCGATCGCGGTGACCAGGATCAGCGCGACGATGCACACGCGCACCCAGTCGATGACGACACCCACCGGCGGCTCGCGCGTGATCGGCGAATAGCGCTGCTGCTGGATCGCGGCGGGAATGCCGAAAATCAGCATCGCCGTGCCAGCGGCGATAAAGGCTTCGATCACCTGCAGCGGATTGACGCCGTCGATCCACATCATCGTCGTCGTCGTGTCGCCGACGACGCTGCCGGCACCGCCCGCATTGGACGCAGCGACGATCGCGGCCAGGTATCCGATATGCAGCTTCCCGCGGAATACTGCGCGGGCGATCGTGCCGCCGATCAGCGCGGCGGCGATGTTGTCCAGGAAACTCGACAGCACGAAAGTCATCAAAAGGAGTACCAGCCCGCCTTTCCAGTCGTCGGGCAGCAGTTTTGGCAGCCACTGCGGGATGCGGCTGGCCTCGAAGTGCTTGGACAGCAGCGCAAAGCCGAGCAGCAGGCCCAGCAGGTTGGTGAGCAGCACCCATTCGTGCCCGACGTGATCGAGCCAGCCGGCGACGCCGGGTCCTTCCGGGAACGGCGAAAACGCGATCTTGAACAGCGAGATCACGAGCATGCCGCCGACGGCGATCGGCAGCGTATGGTGATGGAAAAGCGCGACCCCGATCAGGGTCAGCGCGAACAGCATGAAATCGATCGGCACACCCGCAATCGCCGGCGGCTCGACCGGCGCAGCGCCGACCACGGCAGGCAGCAGCAACAGGGCGGATATCGCCAGCCAGCGGGGGGCTAAGCTCAAGACGCGGGGCATCGACTTCCTCCTAGATTTCCGGCTGCCGCTGCGACAATTCGCGCGGGCGGGGCCATCAGCGCGAATCCGGGCCGGTCGCCAAAAGCAGCACGCGATACCCAAAAAGTGCCGCCCGACGGGTTTTTGTGCCGCTGATTGTAGCTCGCTACCACCATCGCGCCAATTCGATGGCCGAAAACGCCGATTTTGGCCCATTTTCCCTGCGGCCTCCCCGAATGGCAGACTACTTGCTTGTAAGTGGCGGATTCGACACTTAGACTGATTGACCGCCCGGCTCGCGGGAGTGGAGGCAGGCGGTCCGACCCGGTGCCATGGCGTTACCCCGATCATTCACTCGCCTGGACCTGCCGACGCAGCAAACAGTCGGCGAAGGTCTGGACAGGGAGTCCCTGCTAGCGCTGTCCCAGCGCAAGCTGAACGCGCTCGGCCTCCCGGTCTGCTACATCGACGTCGATCAGCGTTACCGTTTTGTCAACCGCGCGTTTCTCGACTGGTCGGGCAAACCGCAATCCGAAGTCATCGGCCGTGAGGTCGTCGAAGTCGACGGCCGCGAGCTCTACCAGCTCTATCACGCCTACCTGGAAGCCGCGCTCAACGGCGAGCGGGTAAGCTTCGAGCGCCAGCTTTCGTCGGTCAAGCGCAACGCCTTCTGGGTCCGCGTCGACTACTACCCGGATCGGGGGCCGAGCGGCGACATCCGCGGCGTGCTCGCGACCTACACCGACGTCGACAACATCAAGCGGATGGAGCTCGAGGCTGGCGAGCGCGAGCATCGCCTGCGCATCGTCACCGACAGCGTCAGCCTGCCGATCTTCTATTTCGATCGCGCGTTCCGGCTGCGCTTTGCCAACAAGCCCTACGGCGAATACATCGGTGTCGCGGTCGACGATCTCTTGGGCCAGCCGCTGAAGAATTTTATCGCGGCAGACGCGCTCGACGAGATGATGGGGTACGTCGAGCGGGCGTTCGCCGGCGCGACCGTCAGCTACGATCGCCGCGAGCGTCCGGCCAGCGGCGACCTGCGCTGGGTGCGGATCACGCTGTTCCCCGACCGCGAGCCCGG
>JBDTNP010000011.1:0-2283 GCA_039933695.1 Betaproteobacteria bacterium
GGCTCGCGCTGGCGCGGGCAGAACGTCGGTGCCGTCGGCGACATCGTCACGTTCAGCTTTCATCCGAACAAGAATGCGACGTCGATCGAAGGCGGCGCGCTCGTCGTTAACGACCAGGACGAAGCGCGGCGCGTCGAAACGCTGCGCTTCCACGGCATCAAGTACCTGCCCGACCGCACGCGCGACGTCGCCTTTCCCGGCGGCAAGTTCAACCTGCCCGACGTCAACGCCCGCATCGGCTACGCGCAGATCGAGCGTCTGCCGGAGTTTCTCGCACGGCGTCGCAGGCTCGTCGATCGCTATTTCGCCCGGTTCGAGACCGACCCGGCGTGCGTGCTGCCGCCGCGGCCAGCCAGCGCCGACGACGGTCATTCCTGGAACATGTTTAGCGTTCTGCTGCCGCTGGAGCGGTTAAGGATCGATCGCAACGGCTTCCGACACGCGATGGAGGCGTGCGGCATAGGCACCGGCGTGTCGTACGAAGCGCTGCATCTTTGCACGCTCGGCCGGCGCTTCGGCGGCCGCGAAGGCCAGCATCCTAACGCCGAGCGCATCGCGCGTGAGACCGTGACCTTGCCGCTGCAAACCGGGCTCGATGAAGCGGACGTCGATCGCGTATGCGAGGCCGCCGCGGCGATCATCGGCGCGGCCGGAAAATGACGATGACCGTCCCGCAGGTTTCAGTGGTGGTCCCCGTCTACAACGAAGCGGCTGGGCTGCCGGCGCTTTTCGAGCGCCTGTACGTCGCGCTCGACAGGCTGACCGTGCCTTACGAGGTGATCTTCATCGACGACGGCAGCCGCGACGCTTCCGTGGCGTTGCTCAAGGACCAGTTCCTGCGGCGGCCCGATGTCACGCGCGTCGTGCTTTTCAACGCCAACTATGGCCAGCACATGGCCATCGTCGCCGGCTTCGAGAAAAGCCGAGGCAGTCGCGTCGTCACATTGGACGCCGACCTGCAAAATCCTCCGGAGGAAATCGCGAAGCTGCTGGCGGCGATGGATCGCGGCCACGATTACGTCGGCAGCATCCGTCTCTCGCGCGAGGATGCATGGTGGCGCCGCTGGGCGTCGAAGGCGATGAACCGCATCCGCGAGCGCATCACGCGGATCAAGATGACCGACCAGGGCTGCATGCTCCGTGCCTACAGCCGCGACATCGTGCAAACGATCGCTTCGGCGCGCGAGGTTAGCACGTTCATCCCGGCGCTCGGATACACGTTCGCGCACAATCCCACCGAGGTCGAGGTCGCGCACGAGGAGCGCGCCGCCGGCGAGTCGAAGTATTCGCTGTACAAGCTGATTCGCCTCAACTTCGACCTGATCACCGGCTTTTCGCTGGTGCCGTTGCAGCTCTTCTCGATGTTCGGCATGCTCGTCTCCGCTGTCGCCCTCGTGACCTACCTGGTCGTCATCGTCGAACGCCTGGTGCTCTCCGGCTGGCGCGAGGGACTGGCCACACTCTGGGACCGCGACATCCTCGCCTTTTTCCTGATCGGCATGATGCTGTTCGGCGTCGGCCTGATCGGCGAGTACGTCGGCAGGATTTACCAGCAAGTGCGTGACCGGCCGCGCTTCACCGTGCAGGCCGTGCTGGAGAGAGCCGAGCCCGCCCCGGACGCCGCAGTCCGGCCCGGCGATTCGCTGCGCTGAAACGCGCGGGCTCCGATCGGCGACGCGCTGCCGCATCCACCATGACCCGCGCCGTCGTATTCGGCTATCACAATGTGGGCGTGCGCTGTCTGAAGGCGCTGCTGGCGCACGGCGTCGACGTCGCGCTGGTGGTCACGCACGAAGACGGCCCCGGCGAGACGATCTGGTTCGGCAGCGTCGCAGGCACTGCGGCCGAGTACGGGATTATCACGATCGCGCCCGGGGATCCGAATGCGGCGGACGTCGTCGCGCGCGTCGCCGCCGTGCGTCCGGATTTCATCTTTTCGTTTTATTACCGGCGGATGCTGGCACCCGCCCTGTTAGCGATGGCGCCGCGCGGGGCGTTGAACATGCACGGCTCGCTGCTGCCCAAATATCGCGGCCGCGCGCCGGTCAACTGGGCGATCATCCACGGCGAGACCGAGACCGGCGCAACGCTGCATTACATGGCGGACAAACCGGACACCGGCGACATCGTCGCGCAAACGGCGGTTCCGATCCTGCCCGACGACATCGCCGGCGACGTCTTCGTCAAGGTCACGGTCGCGGCCGAAATGACGCTGGATCGCGCGCTGCCTGCGCTGCTGGAGGGCACTGCGCCGCGAACGCCGCAGGACCCGGGCAAAGCCTC
>JBDTNP010000012.1:0-4742 GCA_039933695.1 Betaproteobacteria bacterium
CGAGGAACTCGTGGCCGAGCCCGATCCCTTCGCTCGCGCCCTCGATCAGACCGGGCACATCGGCGACCGTGAGCTGCCGTCCGTCCGGCCCGTCCACCGTCCCGAGCATCGGCGTGAGTGTCGTGAACGGGTAGTCGGCGACCTTCGGCCGGGCAGCGGAGATCGCGCGTATCAGCGTCGACTTGCCGGCATTCGGCATCCCCAGCAGACCGACGTCGGCGAGCACCTTGAGCTCCAGCCGCAGGAACCGGTGCTCGCCCTCTCCGCCCGGCGTCGACTGCCGCGGTGCGCGATTGGTGCTGGATTTGAAATGCAGGTTGCCCAGGCCTCCCTGACCGCCCTTGGCGAGCTGGGCCGACTGACCGTGCGCCGCAAGATCGGCGATCATTTCACCCGTCTCCGCGTCGGTGATGACGGTGCCTACCGGCATGCGCAGGACGATGTCTTCGGCGCCGCGTCCGTACTGATCTGCGCCGCGCCCGTTTTCGCCGCGCTTGGCCCGATGCGTGCGCGCGAAGCGGTAGTCGATCAGCGTATTGATGTTGCGGTCGGCGATCGCATGAATGCTTCCGCCGCGGCCCCCGTCGCCGCCGTCGGGGCCGCCGCGAGGGACGTACTTTTCGCGGCGAAAGGAAACGGCACCGTTGCCTCCGTCGCCGGCGAAGACTTCGATCTTGGCTTCGTCGATGAATTTCATCGACACGGCTCGCGCAGGCGCATGGTTCGGCTCACCGGATCAGGATGTCGCCGGCGGCCGCCGGAACAGCAGAAAACGTTCGGTGTCGTCGCCGCGCCGGTGGCCTTCCCAGATTTTCTCCCACGACGAATCCGGCGGTGCATCGCTGTCGTCGCGGCCGACCTGCAGCAGCAGCAGCGGACACGCATTCGCCGCGGCAAGATCATCGCGCACCGGCACGATGCCACCGAAGTACTCGATCAGCGCGCGCTGCGGTTCACCCAGGTCCCGGCTCGCCAGGCACGATGTGCCTGCGGGCAACTGCTGCGCGAGCGATTCGGCGACCGGGCGGTAGCTGCGCCTGGAATCCAGATACGGCAGCCAGATCGTCGTGTAAAGCCCCCACACCAGCGTCATCCCGGCCGCCCAGTTCAGCACCGCGCGGCGATTCGATCGACGCGCCGGCCGGACCAGCACGATCCAGAGCAGGCTCAGGAATCCGGACACGAGAAGAGCCAGCAGCTGCAGCGGCGGACGAAAGCCAGGCTGCGTATCGCGAAACATGCGCGCGATCGGCTCGGGCAAGCCATGCCATAGCGACTCGAGCCACAGTGCCCAGACGAGGACCGCGACCAGGCCGAAGGTCAGGATGCCGAACCAGTCGAGTGCGCCCGACGTGCCGCGCTTGAGCGTGTCAACTTCGGCCGCGCCGAGCAGGGTCAGCGGCAGCAGCAGCGGCAGCGCCAATGTCGCGCGCGGCTCCGCCGCGGCCGACAGAACGACGAGCAGCCCGATGCTCATCGTCACCGGCAAGACGATGCCGGGCTGCGCGACGCCGCCGTTGTAGCCGCGCGCTCGCAGCCAGAGCGTCCACAGCGCCAGCGGCAGGGCGGGCCATGCGAACCACGGCAGATTCTGCAGATAGTAAAGCGGCTCAACCGGCGGCGAGCCGGCGGCGACGCCGAAGAAGCGCGCGATGCTTTGTCCATCCCACCAAAGCGCGAAAATCGCGGGATCGCGCCAATACATCGCCAACGGCCACGCGAACAGCAACGGCGCGGCAACGAGCACGGCGAGCGCGAGCGTCGCGGCGTAACGGAGCGTGCGCCACTGCGGGAAGGCGACCAGCAGGAACGCGGCCAGCGCGATCATCGCCGCCCATGCGGTACCTCGGACCAGGAACGCGATGCCTGCGCCGGCGCCGAGCAGCAGGCCCGAGATCAGCGCGCGCCGCGGCGCCAACGCCAGCGCATAGAGCGCCAGCGCGTACGCAGGGAGCAAGCCTATTTCCGGCGCGAGCGCATGAGCTCGATCCCACAGCCCGATGCAGCCGATGAAAATCAGCACCGGCAGCCAGCGGAAGGCGCCCCCGTAGAGCTCGCGACCGGCAAGCGAGAGCAGCCACAAGGTCAAGCCGAGGCAAAGCGCGTTCGCCATGCGCGCGCCGTCGTGCAATGCCAGCAGCGGTTGCAGCGCCGCCGCGCTCGCCGCCGCCAGCGCATAGAAGAGCGGCGGCCGCACCGCTGCCGGCGCACCCGCGAGCTGCGGCGCCAGCCAGTCGCCGTTGCTGAGCACGTCATGGGCGACGCCGAACGTCGTCGCATCGTCCGACTTCCAGGGATCGTGCCCGAACAAGCCGAGCAGAATCCATGCCGCGCAGAGCAACACCAGTCCCGCCTGTTTGAACGCGCGATATCTACCGCCGGGAGACAGGCTCGACGCGTCGCTCGGAGGGGCAGTGGGATCGGCAAGAGGCATGGACGCTGCGAAGTCGGGCTTCGGGTTCGTTCGGTTCAGAACACTAGTGGTTTATGGCGGCCGGCGCCACTCGAGCCGCCTCGAGCTCGGCGCCGGCCGGCGAGCCAACAAAAAAGGCAGCCGAAGCTGCCTTCCAGTCCGCAAGGAGCCAGCGCTTACGCCGATTTGGCCGCGCTCCTCGCCGCTGCGGCACCCTTGGCCGCCGCGCTTTTGGTCCCGGCGCCCTTGGCCGCCGGGGCAGGAGCGGGCTTGACCGATGGCGGCGCGGCCGGCTTCGCCGCATAACGCTGGCGGAATTTCTCGACTCTGCCGGCCGTGTCGACGATCTTTTGCTTCCCCGTATAGAAAGGATGGCATGCCGAGCAGACCTCGACATGCAAGGGCTTTTGCACGGTCGAGCGGGTGGTGAACGTGTTGCCGCAGCTGCACGTCACCAGGATTTCGCTGTATTGCGGGTGAATGGCGGTTTTCATCAATACCTCGGAGGCGGGCGCCGAAAGAGACGCGCGCCGGGGTTTGGGCAAGACCTGGCTCCAGAGCCTTGGCGGCCGTAGCCTAAAGCCGCGCCGTACAGCCGAAAATTATGGGCCTTTTGTCGCTGCAGTGCAACAGGGATGGAACTTGGCTTAGATGGCGGCGTCAATGGTCCGGTTCAAGCCCGGACAGTAGTGATCGATGTCGGGCCGCCGCCTGGACGCCGCGAAGTCGGTGCGGCATGATACGCGCCCCGCGCCATCCGTCAGCGAGCAGCGGCGTTTGACCGATGTCGCGTTTAAAATCAGGGCCCATGACCCTTTTGCTCGCGCTGTTGTTCGCCGTACCCACCTTTGTCTGGGCTGCTTCGCCCGACGCTGCCGCGACCACGGCAATGTGGGATGCGCCGCTGGCGGCGTTCGCCGCGGCCGACGACAAGCACGCGCCGCCACCCGGCGGGGTGCTATTCGTCGGAAGCTCATCGATTCGCCTGTGGAACGGTCTGGAGAGCGATTTCGCGGCCTTGCCGGTGGTCATCAATCGCGGCTTCGGCGGGTCGAGGCTCTCCGACTGCGTGCACTATCTGGATCGCCTGGTCATACGGTACCGGCCGCGCCTGGTGCTGGTATACGCCGGCGACAACGACTTGGCCGAAGGCAGGTCGGCCGCCGATGTGCTGCGCCAGTTCGAAGCGTTCGTGCAAGGCGTTCGTTCGGCCCTGCCGGCAACCAGGATCGCCTTCATTTCGATCAAACCCAGTCCGGCACGCGCCGCGCTGCTGCCGGAGGTCCGCCGCGCCAACGCGCTGGTCGAGCGATTCGCCGCGACACAACCAGGCGTCGCCTATGTCGACGTCTATTCGCCGATGCTCGCAGCCGACGGAAGCCCGCGAGGCGAGCTTTTCAGACCCGACGCGCTTCACCTTAATGCTACGGGCTACGCGCTGTGGAAATCGGTCATCTCGCGCTACGTGAATTGAGCGGCGCGTACCGCCTGTGGGCGGCGCCGCGGGAGTGGTGTTCGAGTTCGACGAATTCCGCGACCGCGTAGAGCGCGGCGAACGCGCCGACGACCATCGCCACATCGACCATCCAGCTCCGATGCTCATAGTGATCGCCCACGATCGCGAGCGCCAGCAGACAGATCACCAGGTGCGCACAAAAGACCGGCAGCGACGCCGCGCCCAGCCTGGCGAGGAATTGCAGCGGCACGCGGCGCGCCAGCCACGGTCCGAAGCGCAGAACCAGCACCAGCAGCGCAAGAAAATTCACCAATCGCAGCGGAGCCAGCTCCCATTTGTCGAATAGCAGGTTGAGCGCGTGACCGCCGTCGTGCGGCACAGGCACCTGGCCGGTGATGTGGCGCCATGCCAGACAAACCGCCGCGATAGCGATCGCGGGCGCGACGGCCCAGCGGGGCGCCGCGAGTCCGTGCCGGGCGCCGGTGGCTTTCAGCGACCCCGTCCATAGCCCGCCGATCCAGAGCAACTGCCAGGCGAGGAGCGAGAAGGCGCCGGTTTCGGTCACCGGCAGGTCCAGGCTGATCGCGGCGGCGATCGCCTGATACAGTGCGCGCCCTGCGCCGAACTGCGCCAGCGTCCACAAAACGGCGCTGAGTCCGAAAACCGGCCACCAGCTGCGCCGCAATGCAAAGCTCAGCAGCAGCGGTGTCGCGGCGAGCAGCACGACGTACATCGGCAGGATGTCGAGCAGCGGCGGGTTGTAGACGAGCGCAAAACCCGCGGGCAGCGCGGTCGCCGGGTCCTTGCTGAAAAACGAAATCAGGTCGGTGATGGCGCTCTGCCCGTGTGCTCGCGCGATGCTGGCAACGATGG
>JBDTNP010000013.1:0-6799 GCA_039933695.1 Betaproteobacteria bacterium
GAGCTTCCGCTGCGACGCCAACGTCTCGGTGCGCCGGCAAGGCGAGGCGAAGCTCGGCACGCGCTGCGAGATCAAGAATCTGAACAGCTTCCGCTTCCTGCAGCAGGCGATCGAGTGCGAGGTGCGCCGGCAGACCGAGCTGATCGAGGATGGCGGCACCGTCGTCCAGGAAACGCGTCTGTACGACCCCGACCGCGGCGAGACGCGTTCGATGCGCAGCAAAGAGGACGCGCAGGAATACCGTTACTTTCCCGATCCCGATCTGCCGCCGCTGGCGATCGACGAGGCGTGGATCGAGCGGATTCGCGCCGATATGCCCGAGCTACCGGAGGCGATGCGGACCCGTCTGATGCGCGAGTACGCGCTGCCGGCGGCGGACGCCGCGATGCTGGTTTCGCACCGGGAAATGGCGAGCTACTTCGAGCGGCTGGTTGCCGCCGGCGCCGATCCGCGGCTGGCGGGCAACTGGCTGCTCGGCGAAGTGTCGGCCGCGCTCAACAAGGCGGAAATCGACATCGCGGACGCGCCGGTATCCGCGACGGTGCTGGCCGGCATGCTGAAGCGGATCGCCGACGGCACGATTTCGGGCAAGCTCGCCAAAGAGGTGTTCGACGCGATGTGGGCGGGCGAAGGCGATGCCGACGCGATCATCGCCGCCCGAGGCCTGCGACAGATTTCCGACATCGGCGCAATCGAGAAAATCGTCGCCGACGTGCTCGCGGCCAACGCAGCGGTCGTCGCCGAGTACAAGGCCGGCAAGGACAAGGCGTTCAACGCGCTGGTCGGCAAGGCGATGGCGGCAAGCCGCGGCAAGGCCAATCCGATCGAGGTGAACGCCGCGCTGAGGAAAATGCTGGGCTGAAATCGGCGTGCGCTGGCGTGCTGGGCACGGGTCGCCGGCGGATGTATAGTTCCGCCCACGTTGCCGACCGGGGGAAAGCAATGTCGACGATTCCGCTGCCGCAGAGAAGCGCATGGCGTCTGCGCGCCAAATACCTGCTGTTCGCGTTCATCGGGCTGATGATTCTGTATGTCATCCGGCACAACGAGGCGTTTCTGTTCAACGGCGCCGACCCGTCGTGGGAGCATTACCAGCCGATCAAATGGTGGCTGCTTCCGCACGGCATGGCCGGCGCCATCGCGATCTTCCTCGCGATCTCGCAGTTCTCGAGCCGCATTCGCGCCCGGCACATTACCGTTCACCGCACGCTCGGACGGATCTACGTCGGTCTGGTCGCAATCGCCGCGCCGCTGGGCGTCACGATCCAGTATCTGAACGAGCGAACCGGCGATCCGCGTTCATTCACCATCGCCGCGGCCGTCGACGCTTCGTTGTGGCTGCTCGCGACAGGCATGGCGTTCTGGTGCATCCGCGGCCGCAGGATCGAGCAGCACCGGCAATGGATGACGCGCAGCTTCGCGGTCGCGATCGTCTTCCTGGAAGTCCGCGTGATCCTCGGCCTCACCGGCTGGGAGACGCTCGGCGTCGCGGCCGTCGAGACCGTCGTCTGGACCTGCGTCGCGTTCGCCTACCCGCTGGCCGATGTCGTGCTGCTGATTGAAGAACGTTTGCGCGCCCGCGCCATGGAGCGCCAGCGCGAGGCCGGTGCTATCGATCGTCCGACGAGCGCTTCGAGCGGCTAGTCATACGTACGTTTTCGTCGGACCCGCGAGCGACATCGCCTTCCTGTACGCCGGACGCTCCTCGATGCGCGCCAGGTAGGCGGCGATATTGGCGTACGGCGCGAGCTCGTAGTCGAGGAAGTTCCGCAGGGTAGTGAAAGGGAACACCATCATCACGTCGGCGGCCGTGAATGCTTCGCCGGCGAACCACGGGCCGCCGCCGAGCTCGGCGTCGACGAACGACAGCATCTGTTTCATCCGCTCGCGGATTCGCGCGGTGACCGGGCTCGCCGCCGCCTCCTTCACGCGACTCAGCACGAGCGCGATCAGCAGCAGCGACATCAGGCTGCCTTCGGCGAAATGCAGCCAGTAGACGTATCTGGCGTACGCCGGATCTCCGGGCGGAAGCGCGAGCCGCCCGCGCCCGTGGCGATGGACGATATAGTCGACGATCGCACCCGACTCCGCCAGCACGGTCTCGCCGTCGCGGATCACCGGCGCCTTGCCCAAGGCGTGGATTTCCTTCAACGGGTGCGGAGCGGCGCCCGTCGTCTCACGCGGAAAAACCTGCAGCTCGTAGGGAAGGCCGAGCTCCTCCATCAGCCACACGACGCGCTCGGAGCGCGAGGTCTCCAGATGGTAGACGGTGATTGTCATTGCGTCGGGAGTTTGCAACGGTTTGACCTTCGCCGCAATCGCGCGTTGCAGACGATCGACACATCCGCTCCGGACGGGATCGCGCGGAATGGTGCCATCGCTTCGCGCGATGGCCGCGTCGCGTGACAGAATATCGGCGATGATCGCTTCCGACGTCCAGCGCGCGCTCGACAACCCCTTCTGGGCGAGCCTGACCACCGGGCATGCGCATTTCGCGTTGGGAGGAGCGCTGGCCAGGCGATATCCGGTCGACATTTCGCCCATCGCCGGATTGGCTGCGCCGGGGCCGGCGAACGTCACCGCTTTGGAGACCACCGTAAACGTTGGCGATGACATGGCGACTGTCGCGCGATCGATGCCCAGGCTGCCATCCCATTGGGAAATCCTGTACGAAGCGCGGCTGACGCAGCTGATGCGAAACGAACGGGCGCCATTGCCGGAGGGCGATGTCGACGCATCGATTCTCGGCCCAAACGATGTTCCCGAAATGCTGGCGCTGGTCGAGCTCACCAAGCCCGGACCGTTTCGACTCCGTACGATCGAACTGGGAACGTACATCGGCTTGCGTCAGTCGGGGCGCCTGGTGGCGATGGCGGGCGAGCGCCTGTGGATCGATGATTTCCGCGAAGTCAGTGCGGTATGCACGCATCCCAACATGCAGGGACGCGGATACGCGCGGGCACTGATAGCGGGGGTGGTCAATGGAATGATGCGCGCGGGGCAGACGCCGATCCTTCACGTCGAGAGCGCGAACAAGCGCGCCATCGAGCTGTATCTCGCGCTCGGCTTCGTGCCGCGGACCGAACTTTCGCTGCTGTATGCCAGGAGGCTCCGCTAGGAATACCGTGACGTTCCCCCGACGGCCCGCTCAGCTCAAGCTGGCGAGCAGGGTCCTCGCTTCATCGAGTTCCATGGAGTCCAGGCCGTCGGCCAACGGGCCGCAGACCGCGAGCAGGCGCTTGCGAGCTTCGTCAACCTGTCTGCGCTGCTCGAGCATGCGCGCAAGCGCCGTCGTGGCGCGCCATTCGAGCGCTATGGAACCCTTTTCATGCGCAAGCCATGCGGCATGCTCGATTCTCGCAATCGCGTCATCGACCGCGATTTGGTTCGTTTGCAGCATCACCTCCGCCTGCAGGCGCACGACTTCCGGGCGATACCATCCGACGTGGCTCTTGTCCGCGAGTTCGGTCGCTTCCGTGAGCAATTCCACCGCGCGGCCGGCGTTGCCAAGCTTGAGATGCGAGTCGGCGGCCAACGCCAGGAGCATCAGGGAAATGCCTGCGTGCCCCTTCGCGCGCTGCGCTTTGAGCCCGTCGTCGATAAGCTTTAATCCGAGGTCCGTGCTGCCCTGGGCGACATGCGACACACCGGATAGAACCAGGCCCGAGCCCACCCATTGCGGGAACCGATGCTTTTCGCACAGCGCGAGCAATGTCTCAGCGCGCGCCACCACGCCAGGGTGATCACGTATGTAGTGCGATATCTGCAGTGAGAAAAGATACGCGGTTGCAAGGCTCAGCGAGTGATCGAGCTCCTTTGCGAGAGTCACCGAATCCTGCGCGAGGCGTAGCGCCTCTTTGGTATGCCCGGCCGCCCAGGCTGCGTTCGCACCAAAATTGTAGGCGCACACGCCGGGATCGTGGCCACCATACAGATGCTTGTGATTCCGATGTCTCGCGCGGTCGTAGATCCGAATCCCCTGCAGCGAATCCGCGCGCGCGACCCTGATGTCGCCAAGAAAAAAGAAATTGGTCCACCGCGAGTGATGTGCCTGCAAAATATACTCGTCGTCGCCAAGCTTGCGGCTAAGCATCACGAGGTCCTCGGACCGGCGCGAGGCCGCGATAAGCTGCCCGCAGCTGTTCTTGTATACCCAATCGCCCCACAACGCCGCGAATTGCTCCTTAGTCTCGCCCAGCGTTTCGGCGAGCTCGCAAGCCCGGGCGTAGTTTGCCCCGGTCTCCGGCGCGGCCATGCCTTTACCGGCGATCAGCGCCGGTCCGATCGTCACCCGCAAGCCCAGCTCGGTAGCTGCGCGCGCCTGCGAGTCGGGAACAAGCCGAATCTGTTCGAGCGCCTCGCCGAGGTGCGCGACGGCCTCTTCGTATCCGGAGCGGGCTACGGCAAGCTCGCCCGCCTGCTGCCAGAACGGCACCGCGGCGCCCGGCATCATCGCGCGGCTATAGTGATGGGCGACCAGCTCCGGTCGTGACTGCGCCACATCCGGAAAGCGCTCGACATACGAGCGCGCGATCCGCTGATGGTGGCGCTGACGAACGCTCTTCAGAAGGGTGTCGTAGGCCGCTTCCTGGATCAACGCGTGCTTGAAGACATAGTACGACTGCGGCGGAACCCCGCTTTGCTGAATGATGTCCGCGCGATTCAGCGCGGCCAGCTGCTCCTCGAGCTCGGCTGCGGGAAGATCGCACACCGACTGCAGAATCGAATAGTCGAACGCTCGGCCGAGCACGGAAGCAAGTTGTGCGACCGTCTTGGCCGTCCCGAGCCGGTCCAGCCGTGCAGTCAAAGAGTCGCGAAGCGTCGCCGGGACTTCGAGGTTCGAGAGCTGCCTCTTGGAGATCTCGAGCTGGCCGTCGTGCTCCTCGACCAGTCCGGATGCCAATATCGCCTTGGTCAGCTCCTCTGCAAACAACGGCACCCCGTCCGTACGGCGCACGACTTCGTCAGCAATCGCTGGGGGCAGAGCCTTGCCGCCGGTCACGCCCCTGGCCACCGTCGCGACCTGCTCCGGCGAGAGCTTGGTGAGCGCGATCATGGAAATCTGCCCGTGCATCGCCCACGTCGGAACAAACTCGGGGCGGAAAGTCAGCACGACCAGCATCGGCACTTCGACGATGCGCTCCAACAGCATTCCCAGCAGTTCGCGCGTCGACGCGTCGATCCAATGGAGGTCCTCGACGACCACGACCAGCGGATACTTTTTCGCATCGGCACGCAGCCACGCAATGAGCGCGTCGAGCGTGCGGCGCTTGCGCTGGGCCGGAGCGAGGTCGCTTAGCGCCTGGCTGTGCTCTTCCCCCAGCCCGAGCAGCGCTGCGATAAGCCGATAGGTGGTGTCGTCGTCGATGCCTGATGCTTTCAGGCTCGTTCTCAGTGCGGCAGCAGGATCGGATCCCGAGGTTGCTCCGCCCGCCTCTATCGCGCGTTCGATGAGATCGATAATCGGGTGGAGCGCGCTGTTCTGATAAAACGGTGAACAATGGATGCTGCGCCACGCACTGCCTTCCGCCGATGCGCGCTCGCGAAACGCGCTCAACAACCGGGATTTGCCGATTCCTCCCTCGCCGGACAGGAGTACTGCCTGCCCTTGCCCGCGCCGAGCCAGGTCCCATCGCTCCAGCAGGTGCCGAAGCTCCATTTCGCGGCCCACGAGCGGCGCCGCCTGCCGACTTTCCATTGGTTCAGACTTGAATTCGACCGCGCCGTCAACCTCATAGAGCTCCGTATCGGTCGCCATCCCTTTCAATGGCCGCGCCCCCAGGGGCCGCACATCGAAGCGCTTGCCGACCAGGCCGAGCGTCGCCGCGCTGACGCATACGGCATTGGGGGCGGCCGCGGCTTGAATTCGGGCGGCGATATTGGGCGTTTCGCCAACCGCATGATCGATGTTCGCGCCGCCGGCGCTCATTGCGCCGACCACGACGAGTCCGGTATGGATCCCGATTCGCGCTTCGATCCCGGCTTCACCCTGCGACTTCAGTGACAAGTCCAGATCGCGCACACCCGCGGTGATGGCGAGGCCGGCCAGGATGGCGCGTTCGGCATCGTTGTCGTGCGCCGCAGGGTAGCCGAAAAAAGCAACTACGCCGTCGCCAATGTACTGGTTGATGTTTCCGCCGAAGCGCGTAACGCAGCTGTTGCAGATGTCCTGGTAGGCGCGTAGCACGTCGCGCAGGGCCTCGGGATCCAGTCTTCCGGCAAGCGCCGTGGAACCCACGACGTCGGCGAACAGCACCGTCAGCTGGCGACGCTCACCCTCGGACGGGATCGCAGACTGGCCAGCCGCTGGCGCAGACCTGGATGCAGGTTCCGCGTCCCCGCCGTCGGAAAAGGAAGCCCCGCAGGTGCCGCAGAATCGGGCGTCTGGCGCCGCCGGGGCATTGCACATCGGGCACGGCTTGTCGACCTGCGCCCCGCAGGATTCGCAGAACCGGTGCCCGGGCCGCGACATCCGGCCACATGTCCGGCACTTCATCGCTCCCCCTCGGAGTTACCGGCGACCGGTCATTGTGCTGCCCGCGGGCCGCCCGCGCAACGCTTCGCGATCAGGCCATCAGGGCCTTGTACCGGATGCGGTGCGGCCGCGCGCCTTCCTCGCCCAGGCGCTTTTTCTTGTCGGCTTCGTACTCCTGGTAGTTGCCCTCGAAAAATACCACCCGGGAGTCGCCTTCGAAGGCCAGGATATGTGTCGCGATCCGGTCGAGAAACCAGCGGTCGTGCGAGATCACCAGCACGCTGCCGGCGAATTCGAGCAGCGCATCCTCGAGCGCGCGCAAGG
>JBDTNP010000014.1:0-2860 GCA_039933695.1 Betaproteobacteria bacterium
CGGCTTGAAGCTTGACCCGGGCTGGCGGTATGCCTGGGTCACGTGGTTGAACTTGTTGCGGTCGAAATCGAACCCGCCCACCAGCGACAGGATCGCCCCGTCGCTGGGTCGCACCGATACCAGCGCGGACTCTACCTGCGGCATCTGCGTGATCTGCCAGTTCCCTTTGTCGTCGCTACTGATGCGAATCAGCGCACCGACCCGGATCCGGCTTGTCGCGGGGGCCTTGTCGGTCAGCGCACGCGCGACGAACTTGAGGCCGTCGCCGCTGATGACCAGGATGTCGCCATCGCTACGGACCACCTTGACCGACGCCGGCGCTGCCTCCAGGACGATCGCAGCCTCGAGGTTGTCGGCGTCGCTGACACCCTCGAAGGCGGTATCGAGTGCGTCTTCCAGCTGGGACGGATCGCTTGGCAGGCTTATATAGGCCTCGGGCCCGCGATAACCATGCCGTCGGTCGTAGTCGGCGACGCCGCGCCGGACCGCCGCGTAAGCCGCGGCCTGGTCGTCCTTGCGCAGCGTCGTATAGACGGTCAGGCCTCGGGTGTAACCTTCCTCGCCGTAGCTGTCGATGACGATCTGGCGGGCCATTTCGGCCGCAAACTGGGCATGAGTGTCGTATTCCTGCAACGTCTGATGGACCGCCAGCGGGGTGTTCTGGGCGACGACGAACTGGTCATCGCTGATGTAATGGAGCTCGTGCATGCGTCGTAGCACGTATAACTGGCGGCCGCGGGCGCGCTTGGGGTTGGCGACCGGGTTATAGGCGGATGGCGCTTTGGGCAGTCCCGCCAGCATCGCCGCCTCGGCGACGCTGAGCTCCTGCAGCGGCTTGCCGAAGTAGATCTGGGCGGCGGCGGCGAAGCCGTAGGCCCGCTGGCCGAGGAAGATCTGGTTGATATACAGCTCGAGTATTTCGTCTTTGGACAGGTTGGCCTCGATCTTATAGGCAAGCATGACCTCACGAAGCTTGCGAGTGAGCGTTCGCTCACGCGTCAGGAAGAAATTCCGGGCGACTTGCATCGTGATCGTGCCTGCGCCCTGCGGGGCGCCGCCACTGATGTTGGCCAGCGCGGCGCGAAGGACCGACAGGTAGTCGACGCCCCCGTGCTGGTAGAAGCGCTCGTCCTCGGCGGCCAGGATCGCCCGGCGCATGACATCCGGGACTTCCTTGATTTTGACGATAGCCCGCCGCTCTTCGCCGAACTCTCCCAGGATGGCCCCTTCCGCGGAGACTATTTTGAGGGGTATCTTAGGCTGGTAGTCGGTCAGCGTCTCTAGTGACGGCAAAGTGGGATAAAGCAGTGCAAAGACAAAGGCCGCCAGCAGGCCCCCGACGAGCCCCAGGCCCGCCAATACAGCCGCGAGGTAGACCAGCCAGCGCTTTAGCATGGGTGAATTAAAGTTGCCAAGGGGCCGGGCGGGAGCCGCGATTATATGCAGGGTTAGGAGCCAAGATAAACTTGAAAAAACAGTTTTACATGGTTTATATTTGCTGCTACTGTTTAATGTAATTTATATGAAGTGCGCCTAAAGTTCCCATGCTGAAGGAAAAACTCGATTCCGCGTTTGCATTTTTGCAAACGAAGGCGCCGCCGCTGATCGGTGTGGACATCAGCTCGTCGGCCGTAAAACTGGTCGAACTCTCCGAAACCGGCAGGGGAGCCTATCGCCTGGAGCGCTACACGATAGAACCCCTGGTCAAGGATCTGGTCAGCGACGGCAATATCGTCAACCTCGACCAGGTCAGCGAAGCACTCCGCCGCGCGCACAAGCGGCTCGGCAGCCGCAACAAGCATATCGCAATGGCGCTCCCGACGGCGATGGTCATCACCAAGAAGATCATCGTCCCGGCCGGCCAGACCGAGGAGGAGCTCGAGCTCCAGGTCGAGGCCGAAGCCAACCAGTACATCCCGTTCGCGCTGGACGAAGTCAACCTGGATTTCCAGATCCTCGGCCCGGCGCCGAACAACGCCGAGGACATCGAGGTGCTGATCGCGGCTTCGCGCAAGGAGAAGGTCGACGACCGGGTCGCCATCGCCGACAACGCCGGGCTGCGTCCGCAGGTGATGGACGTCGAGTCGTATGCGACCGAAGAGGCATTCCGCATGATCGCGCCGTCGCTGCCGGCGAACGCGCGCGACCAGAACGTGGCGCTGGTCGACATCGGTGCCCATGTGATGCACTTCTACGTGCTGCGCAACAACCAAATTCTGTTCTCCCGCGACCAGGCCTTCGGCGGCAACCAGTTGACCCACGACATCCAGCGCGCGTTCAACTTATCGCCTGAAGAAGCCGAATCGGCGAAGAAAAATGCCGGTCTGCCGGAGAATTATGACGCCGATGTGCTGCAGCCGTTCATGGAGACCCTTGCGCTGGAAGTGACCCGCGCCCTGCAGTTCTTCTTCACCTCGACGTCGTACAGCCAGGTGGACCAGGTCGTCCTCACCGGCGGCTGTGCCCTTCTGTCCGGCCTCGACGAGCTGGTCGCCGAGCGCGGCGGCGTCACCACGATCGTCGGCAACCCGTTCGCCAGCATGACGATGTCCGATCGCATCCGGCCGCGCCAGCTCGCGGCGGACGCGCCGCTGCTGCTGATCGCCTGCGGCCTCGCGTTGCGCGGGTTCGAATAGCCATGATCCGCGTCAATCTTCTGCCCCACCGCGAGCAGAAACGCCAGGCGCGTCAGCGCCAGTTCATCTCGCTGGCGGTCGGACTGGCCGTCCTCGGCATTGCGATCGTCGGCCTGGGTCACATCATCATCGCCGCCCAGATCGAAAACCAGAATGGGCGCAACACGCTGCTGAAGACCGAGATCGCCAAGCTCGACGAGCAGATCAAGGAGATCGACAAGCTG
>JBDTNP010000015.1:0-5275 GCA_039933695.1 Betaproteobacteria bacterium
ATGGCGCTGCAGGAAGGAACGCTCGGCGTCGATCCCAATTTCCAGAAGACCAACGCGGGCGCGATGCCGCCGGTCATTCACGTGGATACCGACGCGCCGCTGTATTCGGATCGCGACGGCGCGCTGATCACCGACAAGCTGTGGGGCATCTACTACAAGCCGGACTTCCACTTCGGCGGCGTGCAGGGCGGCGCGATGCCAGCCAATGTCGAGCGTCCGGCCGATGAGGTGCGCGTGGATCCCTACGGACCGAAGTCGCCGGAGTTCGTCGTCACCGACAACTTCGCCGACATGTGGACCTCGGCGCTCGCGCATTGCCAGAAGCGCTTCGAAGGCAAGCACGGCGTATACCGGAATGAACCGTCGGGAGGAGTCGGCTGCTTCACGCCCGACAGCTTTCCGGTATTCGACCGGTTCCGCGAGAACGTTTACGTGATCGCCGATTCCAATCACGGCTACAAGATGATCGGCGTCGGCAAGCTGGTCGCCGAAGAGTTGCTCGCCGCCAAGCCCGCGTTGCTCGAGCCGTTCCGGTTCTCGCGTTACGCCGCGGGCAAGCTTCATCCGGTGAGCCGCAGTCCCTTTCCCTGGAGCTGATGGACAAGGTCCTGGGTCGCGATCGTCTGGTCATCCTGGCTGCGCTGGCGGCGGTGGTCGTGCTGGCGTGGGCGTACCTCGCCTACATCGTTGTCGCCCGGCCGGCGATGGACATGGACGCGATCGCGATGGCCGCGATGCCGCCGCCCGGTTGGGACGTCCGCTACTTCGCAGCGACGCTGGCGAGGTGGATGGTGATGATGGTCGGCATGATGCTTCCCAGCGCTGCGCCGGCCGTGCTCCTGTTCGATGCTTTGCAGATGCATGGCGATCCTGGCCGCCGCGATCGCCGCTCGACGGCGTTGTTCGCCACCGGATACGTGCTCGCCTGGGGCGCGTTCAGCATTGTCGCGACGACGGCGCAATGGGCCTTGAGCGAGGCGATGCTGCTTTCGGCGATGATGACCGGCAAGAGTGCCGTTTTCACCTCGTCGCTGCTGGTGCTCGCGGGCGCCTATCAATTCACCCGATGGAAGACCGCTTGCCTCAGGCAGTGCCGCAGTCCGGCCGAATTCCTGGTAAGGCATCGCCGCCGCGGTCCGCTCGGCCCGCTGCTGATGGGCTTGCAACACGGCGTCCAGTGCATCGGTTGCTGCTGGGCGCTGATGGCGCTGTTGTTCGCTTTAGGCGTCATGAACCTGGTCTGGGTGGCGGCGCTGGCCGTTTTCGTGTTCATCGAAAAACTGACGCCGGCCGGCGCGTTGGTCGGGCGTGTTGGCGGCTTCCTGCTGATCGGCGCTGGGTTGGTTATGATGGCGATTGGTGGATAGCAAAGGACGGGTTGGCGATGATCGAGTGGTTTTTGAAAGGCAGAGAATTCGGCAACTGCAACTGCTCGTACGGTTGCCCTTGCCAGTTCAATGCGTTGCCTACCCACGGCAACTGCATGGCGATGGCCGCGTACCGGTTCGACGAAGGGCGATTCGGCGATGTCGACCTGGGCGGCCTCTGCGCCGCGGCGACATGGAAGTGGCCGGGCGCTGTCCACCAGGGCAGGGGTACGACGCAGCTGATCATCGACCAGCGCGCCGACCCCAAGCAGCGCCAGGCGCTGGTGACGATAATGAGCGGCGGCGAGACCGAGGACCGGGCAACGATGTGGTGGGTTTATTCATCGATGTGCCCGACCAAGCTCGAGCCCTTGTTCGAACCGATCGAATTCGACGTCGATGTCGACGCGCGTCGCGCGCATCTTCTGGTCCCGGGAATTATCGAGACCATCGGCGAGCCGATCCGCAATCCGGTGACCGGCATCGAGCATCGCGCCCGCATCGATCTGCCGGACGGATTCGAATACCGGTTGGGCGAGGTCGCGAGCGGCACGACCAAGGCGACCGGCGGCGTCAAGCTGGATTTCGAGAAAACGTTCGGCTTGTGCGCCAACCTCCACCTGAGTCACGCCGGCGTCGTCGACTAGGTCGCGCCGCCGCGGCCACTATCGATCAGGCGAACTTTGCGGGCGCGCGGACCGTGTAGCCGTACGGCGCTGCCGCCGTGCAGAGCGAATGCCAGCTGTCGCGCGCGAAGCTTCTCGCCACCAGCACCGTCCAAGCCGGCGGTTTGCCATGGTGGTAAAACAGCGCAGGGACCCGGCCGTAGAGGCTTTGCCGGCATTGCCCGGCGCTGAACACGCGCCGATCGAAGTCGAGCGGGCAGCCGGCAGCCAGCACGTCCGCCGCGCGCGCTCCATCGACGACATACGCGACCCGGCTCGCGGAAACGTCGAACAGTGCGCCGCCGGCGGCATTCAACGCATCGCGTGCGCCGGTGAAATCGCCGAGCGCGGCAGCGCCGGCGGCGATCAGCAGCCACGACTGCGGGCCCAGCCAGAGCGCGACGACGCCAGCGCCCTTGCCGGCGGTATTGGCTGCGTCCGGCAGCGCGACACCTGCGATCCGCTGCACTGCGGCGCGCAACGGCGGCGATGCGGCGTCGCCCTGAACGTTCCACGCGACGGCGATCGTCGCTTCGCTCAAGAAAACCGCCGAGCCGGCGGCGCCGTAGTGCCCGGGCGCCGTCGAGCCGATCGACAAGTCGGTCGATTCAGACACGCAGGCGCTCTCCTTCGGGATCGATAAAGCACGGCGGTCCGACGCGCACCTTGACCTGCGCACCGGCCAGCGGCGAGACCGCCCACAGGCTCTCGCCATGCCGCGCGCGGCCGCGCTCGAGCAGCGCCAGGCCGATCGATGCGCCGAGGTTCGGGCTCCAGCACCACGAGCTGATATGGCCCAGCATCGGCACCGGTGGCGGCGCTCCCGGATCGCCCACCAGCTTGCCGCCGCGCGGAATCGTGCCGTCGATCGCGGTCAGCCCGACCAGCTGCCAGCGGTCGGGCTCGGTCAGCGCCGGACGCGCGAGCAGCGGCTTGCCGATGCACGATTTGGCGGGACTGACCAGCTTGCCCATGCCGAGGTCGTCGGCAGTCGTGCGGCCGTCCGCCTCGGGTCCGACGACGACATGGCCCTTTTCGATCCGCAGCGTGCTCATCGCCTCGGTGCCGTAAGGCATGATGCCGAACGGCTCACCGGCCCCCATGACCACTTCCCACATCGCGCGCCCGTACGTGGCCGGCACGTGGATCTCGTAGGCGAGCTCGCCCGAGTAACTCATGCGGAACAGCCGCGCCGGGATGCGCGCGCTGCCGGCGATGAGCTCGCATTCGCCGACGGCGAGGAACGGAAATGCCGCGTTGGAAACGTCGATCGATACGAGCCCGGCGAGAACCTGGCGCGACATCGGGCCCGACAGCGCCACCCCCGCCCACTGCTCGGTCACCGACGTGGCTAATACCTGCAGCTCCGGCCATTCGACCTGCAGCAGATACTCGAGGTGCTGCATCACGTTGACCGCGTTGAGCGTCGTCGTTGTCATCAGGTAATGCGACTCGGCCAGACGCGAGGTCGTGCCGTCGTCGAACACCATGCCGTCGTCGCGCAACATGACGCCGTAGCGGCAGCGCCCGACCGCCAGCGTGTCCCAGCGGTTGATGTAGACGCGGTTGAGAAACTCCGCGACATCGCGCCCTTGCAGCTCGATCTTGCCCAGCGTCGATACGTCGACCACGCCGACGTTGCTGCGCACGTTCTTCGCTTCGCGGTTGGCCGCGTCGTCCTCCGATTCCCCTGGCCGAGGATACGAATGCGGCCGCTTCCACAGGCCGGCGTTCAGCATGCGCGCGCCGTGCTCGACATGCCAGTCGTGCATCGCCGAATGCCGCGTCGGCTCGAGGTTCGCACCGACTTCGTGTCCGGCCAGCGCGCCCAGCGTCACGGGCGTGTACGGAGGACGAAACGTCGTCGTCCCGACTTGCGGGATCGCGACGCCGAGCTCGGAAGCGAGGACGGCGAGACCGACGATGTTGCCGGTCTTACCCTGATCGGTGCCCATGCCCAGCGTCGTATACCGCTTCAGATGCTCGACCGAGCGGTAGCCTTCGCGCGCCGCGAGCGCGATGTCGGCGACGGTCACGTCGTTCTGCCAATCGACAAAGCATTTGGCGCCACGGCGCGACGGCACCGACCAGAGCGCTTGCAGCAGTCCGCTCGTCTCGACGGCCGTTGCCGGCGCGGGCGTTGTCGTCCGGGGACTGAATCCCGAGCGCGCGGCCGCCGCGAGTCCCGCGGCATGTCCATCGGCGAGGACCGCGCTCAAATCGAGCTTGCCGTTGGCCGCGCCGGCGGCGACGATCGCCTGCGGCGAGGCGTCGGGCACGAACGTCGCCAGCGCGTCGTCGTAACGAAGCTTGCCGCGCGATTGCGAATAGAGATGAACCGCTGGATTCCAGCCTCCCGATACGCAAACGAGATCGCAATCGACGCGCGTTACCGCGCCGCCCCCGAGCGATGCTAAGTCGACGCCGGTAACGCGCAGGCCGCCGTGCGCGCCGACGATCGCGCTGCCGGCCAGTATCGGCATGCCGTCGGCGCGCGCGCGTTGCGGATGGGCGCCGGAGAGCGCTGCTTGCGGCCGCGGGTCGGCGATCGCCGCGATGGCGACGCCTGCGTCGTGCAAGCGCACCGCCGCTTCGTAGCCGCTGTCGTTGTTGGCGAAAATCACCGCGCGCGTTCCGGGCTTGACGCCGTAGCGCGTGACATAGGCCTGCGCGGCGCCGGCGAGCATCGTGCCCGGAAGATCGTTGCCCGCATAAGCGATGCCGCGCTCCAGTGCGCCGCTGGCGAGCACGACCGTGCCGGCGCGCACGTGCCACAGCCTCTGGCGCGGCGTGAATCGCGGCGGCTCGGACAGATGGTCGGCAACGCGCTCAACCAGGCCGACCAGGTTCTGATCGTAATAACCGAACGCAGTCGTGCGCGGCAGCAGCGTGATGTCCCCGTTCGCCGCCATCTCACCGATGCGCGCATCGACCCAGCTTGCGGCCGGTGTGCCGTCTATCAAGGCCGCGTCGCCGCGCAGACTGCCGCCGAACGTCGCGTTTTCATCGCACAGCATCACCCGCGCGCCACTGCGTGCGGCCGCCTGAGCTGCGGCCAGGCCCGCTGGTCCGCCGCCGATCACCAGGACGTCGCAGTGCGCAAAGCGATGCTGGTAATGATCGGGATCGGGCTCGCGCGGCGCGCGGCCGAGCCCGGCGGCGCGGCGGATCGCATGCTCGTATCTGAGCCACCAGCGCGGGCCGGGCGGCCACATGAAGGTCTTGTAGTAGAACCCGGCCGGG
>JBDTNP010000016.1:0-2510 GCA_039933695.1 Betaproteobacteria bacterium
TTGGTCTCCAGACGGGACAGCACGCCGGCGTCGGCGCAGCGCCGGTCGAACGCGATCGACACCTGATCGCCGGCGATGCCGCGCACGCTGAAGCATGCCTGGCCGAGCTTGGCGTTGAGCGGCTTCAACACGGCGGACGCGATCAGATCACCGATCGGACCCTCGCCTGCCAGCTGCAAGTCGTAGCCGCGCGGGCTCTCCGGCGGGCGCGGCGTCGCCGCGATCACGCCAGGCAAGCCGATCAGCTCGCGCGCCAGCAGCTCCTCGGCCGCGGGACTGGGCATGCCATCGACGTTGAGCGTCACTTTCTGTCCGGTCAAGCTGACATGCTGCAGGAAAAAATCGCGCGAGAATTCGTCGGCGATCTTGCTGCCGATCGCCTGCAGAGCTTCTTCCTCGCTCGCCCAGCTGCCGATGCCCTTGGGCAGCGCCGTGTTGTAGTAGATCTCCTCGCCGGTTTCGCGATCGATGCATTTCACCGTCCACGACGTCAGCGCGTATTTGCTCACCGTCAGGCCGGACGCCGGCAGGCGCATCGAAAGCTTTTTCACCCGCGCCTCACCCTGCACGAGGAAGTCGGCATTTTTCCCGCTTTGTTCGGCCGCACCGCCTTCCGACCAGGTGCGGAAGCCGAACGATTTGATTCGCTCCTTCAGCACGTTCTCCGCCACCGGCGACGGTTGCGGTGCGGCATCCGGCGCACCCGCGTCGCGCACGCCCACCTGGACTGCGACTTTCGGGTTGCCGCTGGCACGGATGAAGTCGATGCGCTCGTCGCGCGACATCTGGTTGAGCGACTTCTGGACCGCCTTGATGTTGACCACGCCTTGCATCGTGATCGACATCAGGCCGTCCTTGCCGAGCTGCGGCTCGCCCTCCCTGACGACCGCGGGCACGAAGCTCGCGCTTTGCGACAGCAGCTTTTCTTTCAGCACGTCGTAGTTCCGCGCGAGCGAATTCGAGTCGAGCAGCAGGCCCAGCGCCTTTTCCACCAGCTGGCTCTTGGAGTCCGCGCGCAAATCACTTTGCAGCAGCGCTTTGTCGGCGCGGTAGCGCGGATCGCTGGGGTCGATCAAACCGACGGCAGAAATCAGAATCGTTCCCGGCGCGGATGCGGCGGGGGTTGGTTGCGCGGACGCCGGTGCCGATCGCGCCTCGGTCGTCGCCGCCGGAGCGGCCGACGGACGCTGCACGATGTACCACGCGACGGCGCCGATCGCCACGACGGCGACACCGATCGCGAGCGCGACGGCCGCCGTCTGCGATTTCCGTTGAGGCGCTGCGGCGACCGCGGCCGCTGCCGCCGCAGCGCCGGCCGGCGCGGTAGGCGCGGCGGGTGCAACGGCCGGCGCGGCCAGCACTGTCGCGTCCGCCGCGCCGACCAGCGTCGGATCGGTTGCAGCACGCGATACGCCAGGTGCAGCGGCGCGCAACGCGTCGGAGAACTCGCGCGCGGTCTGGAAGCGATCCTCGGGACGCTTGGCCAGGGCCTTGCGCACGATGGCGTCCATGCCGGCAGGCGCCTGCACGTTGAGGCTCGACGGCGGCAGCGGATCCTCCTTCAGCACCTTTTGCATCGTTGTCGTCGCCGAGCCTGCGAACGGGCGCTCGCCGGTCAGGAACTGGTACAGGATGACGCCCGCGGAAAACAGATCCGACCGTCCATCGACAGGCAGCCCCATGATCTGTTCGGGCGACATGTAGCTCGGCGTTCCCATTACCGCGCCGACCTGGGTCAGGTTGGACGTCTCGATGTGGGCGATGCCGAAATCGCCTACCTTCACCACGCCGCCCGGCAGCAGGAAAATGTTCGCCGGCTTGATGTCGCGATGGATGACGCCTTGCCGGTGCGAGTAGTCGAGCGCATCGAGCACCTGCGACATGATGCGCACGATGTCGGCCGTCGTGAAGCGCTCGTTCGTCTCGAAGCACTGCTTGAGCTCGCGGCCCTCGATCTTTTCCATCGCGATGAACCACGTGCCGGCGTCTTCGCCAAATTCATAGATCGACACGATGTTCGGATGGTTGAGCCTTCCGGCGGCCTGCGCCTCGCGGCGGAACCGGGCGATGACGTTCGGGCCGTCGGCGCCGGCGAGCTGATCGGCGCGTATCGTCTTCAGCGCGACGATGCGCTTGATCATCGGGTCGTAGCCTTCGTAAACGACGCCCATCGCGCCGCGGCCGATCTCGTGCCGGATCTCGTACTTGCCCAGCGTGCTGATGTCCGCCATGCCTGGCTCCCCGTTGCCCGAAAACGGCGACGCCGGCAGCGCCGGCGTCGCTAGCCGTCTAGCGCCGACCGTCTACTTGTACTTGGCGTCGATCTCCCAGACCGACTTCTGAACCAGCCGCTGCACCATCGTGTCCAGCGAGACGCCGCCCTGCTGGGAATTGGAGACGCCCATGACCGAGGTCGACTTCGCGCCGACTTCCATTTTCTCCTCGGTGTATCCGGTCGCGACCTGCTCGGTTGTCTCGGCGTTGATGATCTTGTAGCGCATGCCGATGAT
>JBDTNP010000017.1:0-2687 GCA_039933695.1 Betaproteobacteria bacterium
TTCAGGTCCTAGCGGTGGCAACACTGTGGAGGTTCGAGTCCTCTTCTGGGCACCATCGTAGCATCCGGCCCGGCCGGAGGAAGCCGGCAATCGATGCACGCCCGCGACACGCGGGCTTCTGCTTTTTGGCATGCGCCCTGGGAGAGCCGTTCGATGAGACTTGCCGCTTTGACCACCTTGTTTGTCCTGAGCTGCTGTGTCGCGCCGTCAGCCGAAGCCGACGAAGAGAAATTGCCAACGCAGCTGGCGGGCACCGGATCGACGACGCCGGGATCGGGAAAAGCGACATCTGCGCCGTGGTCGATCTCGATCAAGTCGCAAGACGCCGACGGCAATCTCAAAGGCACGCTGAACTGGAACGGGCGCAGCTGCCAGATCTCCGCGGTCGCCTTCACCGGCACCTATCGCAACGGCGTGCTCGACATCAGCGCTCCGGCCACCAGCCGAACCTGCGGCGCCATCACGATGATGCTGACCAAGTCCAGCGGTAGCGAGCTTCTGCTCGAAGGCACCGCCCGGTTCCACGGTTCTGACACGCCGGCTGCGGTGACCTTGAGGCCGCGCTGAGCGGCGAATAACACGTCAATAGCGCGCGTTCCCGGGCGATCGCGGGAACGGGATCACGTCGCGCACGTTGGCGAGCCCGGTCACATAGGCGATCGTACGCTCGAAGCCCAGTCCGAATCCGGCGTGCGGCACCGTGCCGTAACGGCGCAGGTCGCGATACCAGGCGTAATGCTCGATGTCCATGCCGGCTGCGGCCATCCGGGCATCGAGGACATCGAGCCGCTCCTCGCGCTGGCTGCCGCCAATGATTTCGCCGATGCCGGGTGCGAGCACGTCCATCGCGGCGACCGTTCTGCCGTCGTCGTTCAATCGCATGTAGAACGCCTTGATCTCCTTCGGGTAGTTGACCAGGATCACCGGTCCGCGGACGTAGCTCTCCGACACGTAGCGCTCGTGCTCTGACTGCAGATCCATCCCCCACCGCACCGGAAACTCGAACTTTTGCGTCGCCTTCTCGAGAATGCTGATCGCATCTTCGTAATCCATGCGGACGAATTCGGCGTCTATCATTCCCTGCAGCTTGGCGATCACGCCCTTTTCGATGCGCTCCTCGAAAAATGCCATGTCGTCGGCGCGCTCTTCCAGCACGGTCCGGAAGATGTGCTTGAGCAGCGCCTCGGCCAGCGTCGCATTGTCGGACAGGTCGGCGAACGCGATCTCGGGCTCGATCATCCAGAACTCCGCCAGATGCCGGCTGGTGTTCGAATTCTCGGCGCGAAACGTCGGCCCGAACGTGTACACCTTCGACAGCGCCAGGCAGTACGTCTCGACGTTGAGCTGCCCGGAGACGGTGAGAAAGGCCTCGCGCCCGAAGAAGTCGGCGCCGAAATCGACTTTCCCCTGTGCCGTGCGCGGCAGCTTGGCGAGATCCAGCGTCGACACGCGGAAGAGCTCGCCCGCGCCTTCGGCGTCCGACGTCGTGATGATCGGCGTGTTGATCCAGACGAAGCCGTTCTGGTCGAAAAAGCGATGCACGGCCTGCGCGATCGTGTGGCGGACGCGACTGACCGCGCCGATGACGTTGGTGCGCGGCCGCAAGTGCGCCACTTCGCGCAGGAACTCGAGCGTGTGCGGCTTCGGCTGGATCGGATACGAATCCGGGTCCTCGACCCATCCGACGACTTTGAGCGCGCTCGCCTGCATCTCGAACGGCTGGCCCTTGGCGGGTGAAGGAACGATCATGCCGGTGGCTTCGACCGCGCATCCGGCGGTCAGCCGCGAGATCTCGCTGGCATAGTTGGGCAGCGTGTTCGGGGCCACCACCTGCACTGGGTGGAAACCCGACCCGTCGGACACATGGACGAACGAGATGCCGGCCTTCGAGTCGCGTCGCGTGCGCACCCATCCCTGCAAGGTGACGAGAGCGTCCTGCGGCGCGCGGCCGGCCAGGATGTCGGCGCAGCTCAGCGCATTCATTGCTCGGCCCCGGTCGCGGCGGCCAGGCGCGCCTTCACCTGCTCCGGCCGGAGCGTGTCGTAGACCTCGAACGGCTGGTGTATCCACGGACTGTCGGGCAGATAATCGACATAGTAGTCGGGCTTGAATACCGAACAGCCCTTGTACCAGACGACAGCAGTGCGCATGTCGGTGATATGGGGGAAGCGCTGCGGCAGCTCCTTGTCCACGGCAGCGAGCGTGTGGCCCGAATCGACCATGTCGTCGACCAGCAGCACGCGGTCGCCGAGCCGCGGCGCCGTCATCGTCATGTGCTCGGCGATGACCAGTTGCCCGCGCAGGGTCCCGCCCTCGGCCGTGTACGAATGCGTCGACAGGATCGCCAGCGGCAGCTCGTAGATCCGCGACAGCACGTCGCCGACGCGCAGTCCGCCGCGGGCGATGCAGATCAGCTGGTTGAAACGCCATCCCGATTCATGCACCTGCAGCGCAAGGCGCTCGACCAGGATGTTGTATTGCTGCCAGCTGATATGCAGGCTCATCGTCGGCGTATCGTTCTAGTGGAACGGATGATGCAGCAGGATCGTCTCGTCGCGCTCGGCGCCGGTCGACACCATCGCGATCGGCACTTCGGTCAATTGCTCGATGCGCCGCAGGTACGCGCGCGCCGGCGCCGGCAGCGCATCGAAGCTGTCGACGCCGAGCGTGCTATCCGGCCAGCCCGG
>JBDTNP010000018.1:0-4776 GCA_039933695.1 Betaproteobacteria bacterium
GAACCTGCACAAGACGTTCTGCATTCCGCACGGCGGCGGCGGACCCGGCGTCGGTCCGGTCGCCGTCGCTGCGCATCTCGCGCGCTTCCTGCCTGGCCACCGGATCCTGCAGGGAAGCGTCGACGCCGGCGCCGAGCGCATCGGACCGGTGTCGGCAGCACCGTACGGCAGCGCGAGCATCCTGCCGATTTCATGGATGTATATCGCGATGATGGGCGGCGACGGCTTGAGGGCCGCGACCGAGTCGGCGATCCTCGCGGCGAACTACATCGCCAAGCGTCTCGCGCCGCATTACCCGGTGCTGTATTCGGGGCCGGGCGGCCTGGTCGCGCACGAATGCATCGTCGACTTGCGCCCGCTCAAGGACAGCAGCGAGGTCACCGTCGACGATGTCGCCAAGAGGCTGATCGATTACGGGTTTCATGCGCCGACGATGAGTTTCCCCGTCCCGGGCACGCTGATGATCGAACCGACCGAAAGCGAGTCGAAGGCCGAAATCGATCGCTTCATCGACGCGATGATCGCGATACGCGCGGAAATCCGCTTGATCGAACAGGGCCGGATGGATCGCCACGACAACATGCTCAAGAATGCGCCGCACACCGCCGCCAGCTTGCTAGTTGCCGACTGGATGCACCCGTACCCGCGCGAGCAGGCGGCGTATCCGGTCCCGGGTCTCAAGGAGCACAAGTACTGGCCGCCGGTCGGCCGCGCCGACAATGTCTACGGCGACCGAAATCTGTTCTGCACTTGCGTCCCGGTGGCGGATTACGCCTGATGGCCGCGGCTTGAAAGTCCTCGTGCTTGGCGCCGGCGTCATCGGCACGACGTCCGCCTGGTATTTGCGCGAACAGGGCCACGACGTCACCGTAGTCGACAGGCAACGCGTCGCCGGTCTGGAAACATCGTTCGCCAACGGTGGCCAGATCTCGGTTTCGCACGTCGAGCCGTGGGCCAATCCCGCGGCGCCATGGAAGATCGTCAAATGGCTCGGCCAGCCGGATGCGCCGCTGCTGTTCCGGCCGCGGCTGGACTGGCAGCAATGGCGCTGGGGAGCGCAGTTCCTGTTCGAATGCCTGCCCTGGCGAACGCGGCGCAACATGCAGCAGATACTCGCGATCAGCAAATATTCAGGCGAGATGCTGCGCGAGCTCCGCGCGACGACGATGCTCGCCTACGACGACCTGCAGTGCGGCATCCTGCAGATCTACACCGACCGCGCCGACTTCGACGAGGCCGCGGCGGCGGCGGCGCTGGTGCGCAGTTACGGCATTGCCCGAGACGTCAAGACCGCGGCCGAATGCGTCGCGATCGAGCCGGCGCTCGCGGCAAGGCGCGACTGGATCGTCGGCGGGACCTACACGGCGAGCGACGAAAGCGGCGATGCCCGCAAGTTCACGCAGGGGCTCGCCACGCGATCGTTCGCGCGCGGCGTCGTTTTTCGTTTCGGCGTGACGATCGATTCGATCGATGTCGAGGGCGGCGCCGTCTCCGGCGTCGTCACGCACGTTCCAACCGCCGACGGTGAGCCGAGTCGGCAGTTGCTCACCGCCGACGCTTATGTCGTCTGCCTGTCGAGCTACACGCCGCGGCTTCTGGCGCCGCTGGGCATCCATGTGCCCGTCTATCCGGCCAAGGGCTATTCGGCCACGCTGCCGATCGTCGATGCAGCCGCGGCGCCATCGGTCAGTATCACGGACGACGCCAAGAAAATCGTGTTCACTCGCCTGGGCAATCGGCTGCGAGTCGCCGGGACGGCGGAGCTCTCCGGCTACAATCTCGACCTCAATGTCGTGCGCTGCCAGGCGCTGACGCGCCGCGCCGGCGAATGGTTCGGCGGTGCGATCGACCCGACGCGCGCCGAATACTGGACGGGCTTGCGGCCGGCGACGCCGTCGAACGTTCCGCTGATCGGCAGGACGCGCTATCCGAATCTCTATCTGAACACCGGCCACGGCACGCTCGGATGGACGATGGCCGCGGGCTCGGGGAAGGCGATCGCCGACCTGGTATCCGGCCGCAAGCCCGATATCGGCTTCGACTTCGCCGGCTACTGAGCGGCAATGCGCGGCGTCCCGCGCGATGCTTAGCGCAGGATCCAGATGACCGCGACTACCCACGCAAGCGCGGCCGCCTGCAGATGCCGGTCGCCGGCGAACAAGCCGCTCGGGTCTTCGGCCGCGTGCCCATCGCCGAGCAGATACAAATAGCGAAAGAGCGCGTAGGTGACGATCGGCACCGTATAGACCAGATCCGCGCTGCCGTGCAATGCGATCGTCTGCGGGCTGATCGTGTAGAGGCTGTACGCGACCAACGTGCCGCTGACGCAAACGACGATCAGCCGGTCGAGCAGCGCCGGCGAATATTCGGCGAGCACCGCGCGTCGAGCCGCCGCGCCCTCGACCGCTGCCTCCCCGCGGCGCTTGCCGAAGCCGAGCATCAGGGTCAGCATCAGCCCGCACATCAAAAGCCATGGCGACGGCGCGATGCCGACGCCGACGGTCCCGGCCAGGATGCGCAGCAGGAACCCGAGCGAGAGCGCGAAGACGTCGACGATGACGATCCGCTTGAGCAGCAGCGAGTACAGGAAATTCAAGGCGAGGTACGCGACGAACACGGCGAAGAGCGCCGCGCCGACCCAGACGCCGATCGCCAGGCCCGCAAGCGCCAGAACGACAGCGAGCGATCCCGCCGCGGCGCCGCCGATCCGGCCGCTGGCGAGCGGCCGATCGCGCTTGGTCGGATGCGCACGATCGGTGTCGCGATCGAGCCAGTCGTTGCCGATGTAGACGGCGCTCGCCAGCAGACAGAACGCGATAAAGGCGAGAGCGACCTCCTGCGCGAGTGCCAAGTCGTGCCAGGCTCGCGCGAACAGGAAGCCGGCCCAGACGAACGCGTTCTTGATCCATTGCTGCGGCCGCAGAAGTTGCCAATAATGCATAATCGTTCCCCTTCGCCCCCTGCGCCACCAAGGTCGACTTCGCCAGCACGAATGCGCGCCGCGCCGCACTCGTCGTTCACGATCCCGGCCCTATGATGCCTGAGCACTCTCGCACCGTGGTGCGACTCGCGGCGCTCGTGTTGCTCGCGCTCGGTGCCTGGCGCATCGCGGTCATCGTCGCGGCATCGCCGATGCTGGGCTACGCCAACCAGTTCGACATGGGACGGACCTCGGCCTGCTTCGGCCTCTGGCCCGATCTGCCGGAGCCGGCGCGCTACGAAGCTCATCCGCAGGCACCGATCGCGCATTACGTTCGCGGCGAGCCAAGAACGGCCGAATGCTATCGCAGCAGCGAGCTCGCCTTTGTCGCGGCAGCGCTGGCGATCGCCCCGCGGGACGGGCCGGTCGATCTGCGCAGCGTCGGCGCGATCAAGGGTGCGCTGCTGCTCCTGGTGGCGCTGGGGCTCGACGCAGCGCTCAAGCGTCGGCCGGCCTGGGCGCTCGCCAATGCGGCCGTGTTCGCGGTCGTGCTCGCCGATCCGATGATCACGCTGTGGGCCAATACGCTCTATACCGAGTTCGGCGCCTTGCTCGGCGCCTACGGATCGATCGGCGTCCTGCCGGCGCTGATCGTACGTGACCCGGGGCGGTCGCAGTCGCGCTGGGCGCTTTTGGGCTTCGCCTGCGGCCTCGCCGTCCTGGGCCTGTCGCGCCAGCAGCATCTGTTGCTGCCGGCGGTGCTTGCGGCGCCGGTGCTGATTTTTCTGTGGCGGCCGGCGCGCGGCATCGCACTGGGGCTTGCCGTGTGGGTGCTTGCGCTCGCGATCGCACAGGCGATGATGGCCCGGCCGGCGACGATCATCGCCGCCAATAATGCCGACGTGGTGCTGGGCGCGATCCTGCCCGCCTCGCGCGACCAGGCGCGCACGGCCGCCAGGCTCGGCCTCCCCGAGCGTTGCCTGCAATCGTCCGGCGCGAGCTGGTACGAAACGATGGGCGAATCGCTCGCCGCGACCTGCCCCGAAGCGCTGGCGATGCCGCGGCGCGCGCTGGCTGCAGTTGCGTTCGCCGAGCCGGCAACGATCGCGAGGGCAGTATTGCGCGGGCTGCCGCAAGTGCAGGATTGGCGTCTCGGCTATCTCGGCAGCGTCGAAGATCGCGATTTCGCCGGCAACGAGGCCGTGCGCGCCGTCGCGGGTCCGGCGGCGATCAGTCTCGCGCCCGCGGTCACTGCGCTGCCGCGGCAGGCATTCGCATGGATCCTCGGCGGCTCGCTCGCATTGCTGATCACGAGCGCGGGCGTGACGCTGCGGGCATCGATCCGCGGAAGGCCGGCGCCCTTCGCACTGATCGTCTATGCGCTGACGGCAACGGCATGGTACGCGATACTGACGTCGATTCTGGGCGACGGCTATGTCGAAATCCCGCGCCACGCCCGACTGGCGGCGCCTTGCCTGGCGGCGACATCGCTGATCGTGGTCGGCGCGTTGCTCGCGGCGACGCTGACGGCCGGCCGCCGCGGCACCGCCGCTGTGCCCGATGCGCCGGCGACGGTGTCCGTCGTCGCCGCGTCGCTGGCGATCGCCGCGATCGGCTACATCGCGTTGCGCGGAGCGATTGCCGCGACGCCGCTGGCAACGGGCATCGTCGATCGTCCGAAGCAAAACCGTGTTCCGGACGGCGCGGTCGAATTCGTCGGCTGGGCGCTCGATCCGCGCGGCGTAGCGCGCGTCGAGCTGGTCGCCGACGGCGGCGAGGCCTATCGGGCCGATTACGGGCGGCCGTACGCTGGAGCGCGAGGCGAGCCGCTGGCGCTGTATTTCCCGAGCTATCCG
>JBDTNP010000019.1:0-4723 GCA_039933695.1 Betaproteobacteria bacterium
CGTGGGGCGGGCCTCACGGACAGTGTTATTTTAGTTGTCGCTGCCGATGATGGTGTCCCGCTCGTGGCTCGGCGTCGCCGTTTTCGTTTCCATCCTTTCCAGCCTGCAATTTCCGCTGGCCTATGCGGCCGGACGGCGGCTGATCGATCGGCGCTTCGGGCTCTTATGGTGTGCGCTGCTAGCGCTGCCCGGATGGGCAAGCTTTCAGCTGGTCGGCTTTTCGCACACCAACATGGTGCCGACCTGCAGCATGCTGGTGCTCTACGCGCTGGTCCGCCTGGCGCAGCAGCGGCAACCGCGCTGGCTGGTGGTCGCGGCAGCTGCCTTCTCACTGGCGCTGCACGCGCATCCGACGACGATCGTCCTCGCGCCGATGATCGCGATCGTCGCCCTCCTCGCGATGCCGAGCCTCGGGGTGTTGCTGGGCTGGGGCGTGCTGGCGATACTGGTCGCTCTTCTGCCGTTCGCACCGCTGCTCGCCGACCGGAGCGGCGCAGCCGCGCCGCTCATCGCGCAAGCAGCCGATTACGTCGGCAGCACGATGCAGGCGTCGAACCTGCTCGGCACCGGGCCGCTGTTGTGGGCGGTGCTGGCGGACGGCCCTCGCATCGTCGCCGACGCGTTTGTCGCAGTAGCACCTGGGCTGCCGGCCGCCGTGGTCATCGCGATCCTCGCGCTGGTGCTCGCCGCGCTCGCCGGACTCCTGTTCGCCGCCCGCAAACAGCCGCTGCCCGTCGCGGCTGCGCTGCTCGCGACCGTTGCTGCCGCCGCGCTGATCGCGTGGTTGCGCCCGGCGACGCCGTTCTACATGACTTATGCGCTGCTCCCGTTCGTCGCCGCACTCGGTGCGCTGGGTCTGTACGGGCTTTGCGCCGAACTGCAGCAGCGAGGGTCGGTGCTCCTGGCGGGCATTGTCGGTCTCACGCTGCTGTTGCACGCGGCCTTCGCCGCCGGCATCGCCGCGACGATCGCCTCGGGCGACGTGGCTCTCGACGTCGCATCGCGGCTCGACGTCAAGCGACGCGACGCGACGCCGGCGCTGGCCGAGCCATGGTTGCCCGCGCATGCGGTCGATGCAAGCGGCGCGTTGCTTTGCCGCCAGCAGGGGCCGATCGTGCTGCACGGCGCGTACGCCTACCTCGAGCACCTGTATCTCGGCTTGGATCACCGGCTGCATTGCGGCATACTCGACGTCCATCTCGCGGGCATCGAGCCCGCCGCCGGAGTCCACCTCGTCGGAATTGCGCGGCCCGCATGGCGCGCGCTGGGCTGGATGCCGCCGATCCATCTCGGCGGGATTGGAGTGACGCATGCCGCAGACGTGCTGTGGCCCACGCGAGGCTTGCCGCCGCCCGACGGCAGCGTCTATCCGCCCCCGGCGATCGCGCCGCTGCCGATGCGCGCCGTCGCGATCGAAGCCAACGTCCAAGGCGACCGGGCGCTGGTCGTCGCCTTTCCCTACGTGCCGTGGATGATTCCGCCGCAAATCGAAGTCAGCGCCAACGGGATCGCGCGCGCGCCTTTGGCACGCGATGTGGTCGCGGCGGTTTATACGTGCCGCGAATGCATCGGCGCCGCGGCCGTCGCTTGGCGAATCTCGATCGTCTCGTCGGCGCCGGAGCGGGTCGACGTCGTCACCATCGGGCCGACGCGACGCGAATGAGCCCCCGTGTTTGCGCCGGCGCAGCGTCCGGATTGTGCTCGCTGGCGCGACGCCTGTCGATGCTGTGTCTGGCCGCGCTGGTCGCCGCTTGCAGCGAGGAGCCGACGCGGCCGGACCTGGGCAGGCTCTATCGGGTCGGCGGCGGCGACATCGACACGACGCCGGTCATCGTCATCCCCGGCGTTTTCGGTTCGCGACTGCGCGACCGGGCAAGTGGCGTCGAAGTCTGGCCCGGTACGTCGAACGACATCCTGTTCGGCGAGTACCGGAACATCGCGCTCGATTTCGATCCGGTCACGCTGCAGGTGAAAAGCGACCAGCTCGAGGCCTACGGCATCGCCGAAGCCGCGCTGGGGCGTGACTTCTACGGGCAGATCATCGATACCCTGCGGCGCTTCGGCGGATACGTCCCCGGGACGCCGGGCACGCCGGCTCCGCGCGGCGAGCGCCGCTACTACATCTTTCCGTACGACTGGCGGCAGGATAACGTCGAAGCGGCGCGCGGCCTCGATCGGCTGATCGAAGCGATCCGCCGCGACTACGCGAATCCGTCGCTGCGGGTCGACATCGTCGCGCACAGCATGGGCGGCCTGGTCGCGCGCTACTACCTGCGCTACGGCACCGTCGACGTGCTCGACGGCAGCGAGCAGCAGGTGACGCTGTACGGCACGACGCGCGTGCGCAAGCTGGTCCTGCTCGGAACGCCGAACATGGGCTCGGCCTCGTCGCTGCACGCCTTCCTGATCGGGCAGCCGGTCGGACTCAAGCGGATTCCGCAGGAAGTGCTGGCGACGCTGCCTTCCGGCTACCAGCTGTTCCCGCACCCGCTGGTCACGTGGCTGATCGACATCACCGGTGCGCCGCTTGACGACGAGCTGTTCGACGGGGCAACTTGGCGCCGTTATCGATGGTCAATCTTCGATCGCACGGTCGAGGCGCGGATCCGCGCCGCGCGCGGCGGCGACGCCGACGCGTATATCGCGGCACTGCAACGCTATTTCGATTATCGGCTCGAGCGCGCGCGCCGCTTCATGTGGGCGCTGTCGACGCCGGAGCCCGCCACGCCGATCCGCTATGTGCTGTTCGGCGGCGATTGCACGCTGACGCCGGCGCGCCTGGCGCTGGAGTACGACATCGAAACGCCGGTCGCGCGCTTGTACCCGGCCGATATTCATCGTCCGGTCGCGGGCGTGCGCTACGACGAGCTGATGCTCGAGCCGGGCGACGGCAGCGTGACCAAGCCGTCGCTGCTGGCGCGCGAGACGCTCGATCCCAGCGCGCCGCAGAACGAGGACAGCTTCATCCCGATCGCGTACTGGTTTTTCCTGTGCGAACGTCACAACCGTCTCACCGGCAACATTAATTTCCAGGACAATCTGCTCAACGTGCTGCTGACCCGCAGCCTGCCGTGGGAGATGACCGCGCCAGGCGCGCATTGATCGGGCACGTGTCAGCTCCGCCCCAACGCCAGCAGGCGCAGCGTCGGCGCGTCGACCAGATCCGCCAGACCGGTTTCGAGAATCGCTTTCCTGAACTCGGTCGGCCAACGGGCGACGCACGGCGCGACGGGCGAGACGCTTTGTTCAGCCGTGCAGCCCCATTGCACGTACCGGCGACACACCTCGGCAGCCTCGGCATGCAACGCGGCGTGCATCGCCGATGGTTGATTGCCTCGATGAAGGCGCTTGCAGTAGAGCGCCTCGCGGACGAATACCGGCTCAGCCAGTTGCAAGGCGCGGAGGCAGAAATCCCAGCCGTGGACATGCCTGTACCGGTGGAACCCGCCAAGCGCGCGAAACAGCTTGCGCGACACGAACAGATTGCCGGACGAGGCCGCGATATTCTGCGTCATCAGCGCAAATCCTATCGTCGGCGCGGCACCCGCGTCGCCGACTGCACAGCGAAGATCGTAGACATAGCGGTTGTGCAGCGGATCGATGTAATTGCCATCCGCATCGACGCACTCCGTTGACGAAAATCCCCACTGCGCGCCGGTACCGGCGATATTCGCCACCATCCTGCGCACGCGATCTTCGTGCATGAAATCGTCGGAGTTCAGCAAACAGATGTACGCTCCGGTCGCCAGCTCGGCGGCTTCATTGACCGTCTCGGACGCACCCCGGCGCTCCCGGGCGACGAAACGATGCGGGAACGGCGACTCGTCCAGACATCGCCGGATCGCGTCGGCCGAGCCATCGTCCGACCCGTCATCGATAACGACCATTTCCACCTGGCGATAGGTTTGCCGGAAGAGCGACCGCAACGCGGCTTCGACATACGTCACGTGGTTTCGACAGGGCACGACGACAGTCACGAGCGGCGCTTCGAGACTCACTGTCCTTGCTCGCGCGGCCTGTTCTGCGAGGCAGCCGCCGCCGGGCCCTGGCACCGGATCCGGTCCGGCCGGCGCCTCATCTGACAGAAGCGCCGAAAGGAATCTCCGGTAAAGCGCGGATTTCCAGCCAGTCAGATCCAGGGCCTCGAGAATGTGCGCTTTTGCCAGGCCGCCGTCGCCACGCTCGCGCCACAAGCCCGCCAGCATGTACCGCGCATCATGCCGGGTGGGATCTTGCTCGAGCGCGGCTTCGTAGTCGCGAACGGCATCGTCATAACGTTGACCTTGCCGGTGCGCCAGCGCTCGCGCCATCAGATCCGCGTGTCGGTCGCCGGCGGCGTCCGCCTGCGGCGCGGTCGCCGCGCCAATCTTTCCGTGGCATTGCTTGAAACGCAATCCGCTTCCGCAAGGACAGGGCTGATTGCGCGTGCGTTCGCTCATCGATCAGGTCGCGGGCGTGGCCGCGTCACGACGGCGCTTGGACAGTGGCCTGCCGCATCGCCGCGTCCATGTTGGTGACTCATCGCACGCTGTGTCGCAAAACGGCGTCCGCAAGATGGCGGCCGGTGGTCTGCAGATCATGATGTTGCCGCACGTCCTCGAACGCCGCCTGGGCAATTGCCGACCGCAGCACAGGAGAGGCCACGAGCTTCTCGAGTGCGCCGATCCAAGCGCCCGCTTCGTTCTCGACCAGCATCCCCGTCCTTCCGTCATCGACCGTTTCC
>JBDTNP010000020.1:0-2120 GCA_039933695.1 Betaproteobacteria bacterium
GTGCCGATGATGACGTAGCTGATGCCGTCGTCCAGATAGCGCTCGATCGTGTCGAGGTCCCGAATACCGCCGCCGAGCTGGACCGGGATCTCCTCGCCGATGACGCTGACGATTTCGCGGATCGCCTGCTCGTTCTTCGGCTTGCCGGCGAACGCGCCGTTCAGGTCGACCAGATGGAGCCGCTTCGCGCCCTGCTCAAGCCAATGCTGGGCCATCGCCGCCGGATCCTCGGAGAACACGGTGGCCGACTGCATCTCGCCCTGCTTGAGGCGAACGCAGTTACCGTCCTTGATATCGATCGCGGGAATGATCTGCATGGCGGCGGTTGGGCGACGGGGCGTCGCTACCGTGACGACGGTCGCAATCTCTCTAGGCGCGTCCGTCCCACGTAACGAAGTTGGCGAGCAACTGGAGACCGGCGAGGTGACTTTTCTCGGGATGGAACTGCACGGCAAAGATATTAGCCCTTGCAATCGCGCAAGTAAACGCCGTCGGATAGTCGGCGGTCGCCACCGTCAACGCGGGCTGCGCCGGCACCGGGTAGTAGCTGTGCGCAAAATAGAAACGGGTTTCATCGGCAATGCCGTCCCACAGCGGGTGCGCGCGGCGTTGCCGGACCGGGCTCCAGCCCATGTGCGGCACCTTGAGCCTGCCGCCATCGCGATCGAACATCGCCTCCTCGCGGAATCGCACGACCCGGCCGGGCAGTGCGGCCAGGCACTGTGTCGGCCCCTCCTCGCTGTCGTCGAACAGCATCTGCAGCCCGAGGCAGATGCCCAGGAACGGGCGGTCGCGAGCCGCCTCGAGCACGACATCGCGCAATCCGCTCTCGTTCAGGCAGCGCATGCAGTCCGGCATCGCGCTCTGGCCAGGCAGCACCACTCGCGGCGAGCGACGGATGACCGCCGCATCGGCGGTGACCTCGATTGCGCGCCCCGGCGCGACATGCACGAGCGCCTTGGCAACCGAGCGCAGGTTGCCCATTCCGTAGTCGACGACGGCGATGTCGGGCATCGGGCGGGTGGATCAGCTGACGAGAGGCCGGAAAAGCAGCTGCTGCCTGTCGACCGGCTAGAGCGTCCCTTTGGTCGAAGGTATCACGCCGGCAGCGCGCGGATCACGGCCGATGGCCATGCGCAGCGCGCGGGCGAACGCCTTGAAAACCGTCTCCGCCTGGTGGTGGGCGTTGTCGCCGCGCAGGTTGTCGACGTGCAGGCTGACCAGCGCGTGGTTGACGAAGCCCTGAAAGAACTCATGGGTCAGATCGACGTCGAACGCGCCGATCATCGGCCGGGTGAACTCGACGTGATATTCGAGCCCGGGCCGCCCGGACAGGTCGACGACGACCCGCGACAAGGCCTCGTCGAGCGGCACATAGGCGTGACCGTAGCGCACCAGCCCCGCCTTGTCGCCCAACGCCTGCTTGACCGCCTGGCCGAACGTGATGCCGATGTCCTCGACGGTGTGATGGCCGTCGATGTGCAGATCGCCCTTGGCATCGACCGTGAGGTCGATCATGCCGTGGCGCGCGACCTGGTCGAGCATATGGTCGAGAAAGGGTATGCCGGTGGCAAGCTCGGCGCGGCCGCTGCCGTCGAGATCGACGCTTACGGCGATCCGCGTTTCGCGCGTCGCGCGCTCGACTCTCGCCTGGCGCGACGAGGCGCCGGCGGCTGCGGCGGAAGCGGAGGTGGCGGAGGGGCTCATCGGCCTGGAAGCAGTCCGGTCAAGGCGGCGAGCAGAGCACCGTTCTCCCGCGGCGTCCCGACAGTGATACGGAGGCAGTTCGCCAGCAGCGGGTGCCAACTGTGTACATTTTTCACAAGGATCCGGCGTTGCCTCAGTCCGTCGTACAGCAGATCGGCCTCGGGAACGCGCGCCAGAAGGAAATTGGTCTGCGTTTCAAATACGGTGACACCGGGCAATCGCGCCAGCGCCTCGGCGAGCCGGCTGCGCTCGGCACGTATCGTCGCTGCCTGGTCGGCCATCCAGCCGGCGTCCGCCAGCAGCGCCACGGCGGCCGCCTGCGTGAATGCGTTCACATTATACGGGGCCCGCAGCTTGTTCAACTGCGCGATCCACTCAGGCGCGGCAATCGCGTAGCCCAGCCGAATGCCGGC
>JBDTNP010000021.1:0-3402 GCA_039933695.1 Betaproteobacteria bacterium
CGCCATGCCCGATGCGCCGGAAGCCGCTGCGAGAAGCGCGACCTGCGCCGCAGGATGGCGCGCCGGCGTACGGGCCAGCACCTCGAAGGCCAGGCTCTGCAACGCGTCGCCGGCGAGCAGCGCGATCGCCTCGCCGAACGCGACATGACAGGATGGCTTGCCGCGGCGCAGGACGTCGTCGTCCATGCATGGCAGGTCGTCGTGCACCAGCGAGTAGGCGTGGATCAGCTCGACGGCCGCGGCAGCGCCGTCGACGTCATCCGGGTCGGCATCGGCCAGCTCGCCCCCGCCGTATGCGAGCAGCGCCCGCACCCGCTTGCCGCCGCCCAGGGCGGCATAGCGCATCGCGTCGTGCAGTCGGCCCGGCGAACCGTCCGTGCTGGCCAGCGCCCGATCGAGGACGCTCTCGATGCGGCGGCTTCGCTCGCGCGACCAGACTTCCCACGCGAGATCAGGGTTCATCGTCCACGGCCGGCGCCGATGCCTCCGGCGCGAAAGCCTTGAGGACGCCGCGCTCGAGCACCTGGATCTGCTGCTGGGCGTCCTTCAGCGCCGCCTGGCAGTATTGCAGCAATTCCGCCCCGCGCTTGTACGCGGCCAGCGAATCGGCGAGCGGCAGCTGGCCGCTTTCCATCGTCGCGACGATATTTTCGAGCTCGGCCATCGCGGCCTCGAAACTCAGGGGCGCCGCGGCGGTCTCAGACATGGACTTGGACATCGGATCGGATGAGCGGCGCAATGAAAAAAATGCGGCGCGCTCTCTTGAAAAGTGTTCAAGAATACCCGATTTGGGTGATCGATGAAACGCGCGTCTTCGGCGGCGACCGGTGTTTGCCCGGTCCAGGCAATCTGGCTATAATCAGCAGTTCATTTGACGACGCAGCCTTGATACGAAACCTTTCGTAGCGGGCTGACTTAGCAAAGCGGTTGGGGGGCGGAAATCTCGCCTCTTATATTGTTTGTTGGGTTGGCGGTTCACGAAAAAGGGTAGGCTGATGTCGAATCTCGCTGCTGCGGATCGGCTGCTGCACATCGCTTCGGCGACGTCGCAGCTGCCCGTCTCTTCCTATTGCGATCCGAGGGTCCTGGCGGCCGAGCAGAATCTGCTGTTCGTGCGCGGGCCCGGCTATGTGGGGCACGAGTTGATGGTCCCCAATCCCGGCGACTATCAAACGCTGGCCTGGCGGGACAACGCCCAGATGCTGGTGCGCAATGAAGGCGGCGTCGAGCTTTTGTCGAACATCTGCCGGCATCGGCAGGCGATCATGTTCGACGGCCGCGGATCGGTGCCGAACATCGTGTGTCCGATCCACCGCTGGACCTACGACCTTTCCGGCAAGCTGCTCGGCGCACCGCATTTTGCCGAGCAACCGTGCGCCAGGTTGCACAGCACCCCGCTCAAGCGCTGGAACGGCCTGCTGTTCGACGGCGCGCGCGACGTCGCATCCGATCTGGAGGGGATGCGCGCCGCGAGCTCGCTCGATTTCTCCGGCTACGTGCTCGACCGCATCGAAACGAAGGAATGCAACTACAACTGGAAGACATTCATCGAGGTCTATCTGGAGGACTACCACGTCGAGCCGTTCCATCCGGGGCTGGGCCGGTTCGTGTCGTGCGACGATCTCGACTGGCAGTTCGGCGACCGCTATTCGCTGCAGACGGTCGGCGTCAACAATGCGCTGGCGAGGCCGGGCACCAAGAGCTACGAGCGCTGGCACAAGGCGGTCCTCGACTATTACCGTGGCGAGGTGCCGGCGCACGGCGCGATCTGGCTGACGATCTATCCGAACATCATGGTCGAATGGTATGCGCACGTGCTGATCATCAGCACGCTGGTTCCGCGCGGCGTCGACCGGACGACCAACGTCGTCGAGTTCTACTATCCCGAGGAAATCGCGCTGTTCGAGCGCGAATTCGTCGAGGCGGAGCAGGCCGCCTACATGGAAACGGCCGCGGAGGACGACGAGATCGCCGAGCGCATGGACGCCGGCCGGCGTGCGCTGTACACGGGCGGGCGCAGCGAGGTCGGGCCCTACCAGTCTCCTATGGAAGACGGAATGCAGCACTTCCACGAGTTCCTGCGCCGCGAGCTCGGGCCGAATCTCTGACGCCGCCTTTGTGGCCGTGCGACCGGCACCGCAGCGGCGCCGCAGGTCCGCCGATGCGAAGTTTCCTTCGACCGCTCCGTAATCCGCGCCGCCCGGAGCCTGGCGGCGGCCGTTTTCGAGGTTCCCGATGTTCAGACTTCTCTGTCTCGCCGGATTCGCATCGATGCTGAGCGCTCCGCTCGCGGCGCTGGAAACCGCGCCGACGATTCCGTACGAAAAATACCGGCTGCCGAACGGCCTGGAAGTCATCCTGTCGCAGGATCACAGCCTGCCGTTGGTCACCGTCGACATCTGGTATCACGTCGGCGCGGCGAACGAGGAGCCGACCCGCACCGGGTTCGCCCACTTGTTCGAGCACATGATGTTCACCGGCAGCAAGCATGTGCCGCGGGGGCTGGCGGACAAGCTGCTCGAAGCCGCCGGCGCGTCCGACTCGAACGCGTCGACCTCGTTCGATCGCACCAACTACTTCGAGACGCTGCCCTCGAACCAGCTCGAGCTGGCACTCTGGACGCACGCCGACCGCATGGGCTACCTGCTCGATGCGCTCGACCAGAAGGCCTTGTCGAACCAGCAGGACGTTGTTCGCAACGAGCGCCGCGAGCGCATCGAGAACCAGCCCTATGGCATCGTCGACGAAGCGGTATTCCGCAGCCTGTTTCCCGTCGGCCATCCTTACCGCCCGTACATCATGGGCTCGCATGCCGACATCCAGGCCGCGCGGCTCGCCGATGTGCGCGACTTTTTCAAGCGCTACTACCGGCCGAACAACGCGACGCTGACCATCGTCGGCGACTTCGATCCAGCGGCGGCGCAGCGCCTGGTCAACAAGTATTTCGGCTCGTTCCGCCGCGGTCCGGACGTGGCGCGGCCGGAGGTCGTCACCCCGGCCATCGTTGGCGAACGTCGCGAGACGGTCACCGACCAGATCGAGCTCGAGCGGGTCGACCTGGCGTGGCTGACGCCGCCGCGCTTCAAGCCCGACGACGCCGAGCTCAGCATCGCCGCGACCATCCTCGCCGGCGGCAAGTCGAGCCGCCTGCACAAGCGGCTTGTCTACGAATTGCAGCTCGCGCAGGAAGTCAGCGCCGCGCAGGACGCCTATGCGCTGACGTCGATATTCGACGTGCAGGCATTCGCACGGCCGGGTCATACCGCCGCGGAACTGCAGGCCGCGATCGACGTCGAGCTCGACCGCTTCGCCGCCGAAGGGCCGACCGAAGCGGAGGTCGAGCGCGCCCGCAACCAGATCGAGCGCTCGATGTACCAGGGCTTGCAGAAGGTCGTCGGGCGC
>JBDTNP010000022.1:0-5829 GCA_039933695.1 Betaproteobacteria bacterium
CCGAGGCCGGCGAGGATCCGGTCGCGGCGCTGCGCGAAGTCGGCCGGCTGCTCGCATTCCTCAAGGAGCCGGAGCCGCCGCGCAGCCTGAAGGACGTCTGGCAGAACACGCGTCCGGTGTTCATGCAGGTGATGCAGATGGCGCCGAAGGAGCGTTCGTCGGCGCCGTGCCAGGAGATCGTGTGGGAAGGCGAAGAGATCGATCTCGCAAGGCTGCCGGTGCAGACCTGCTGGCCGGACGACGTTTCGCCGCTGATCACCTGGGGCCTGACGGTGACGCGCGGACCGCTGAAGGCGAGGCAGAACCTCGGCATCTACCGGCAGCAGATCCTCTCGCGCAATCGCGTGATCATGCGCTGGTTGAGCACACGCGGCGGGGCGCTCGATTTTCGCGACCATGCGCTCCATCATCCGGGCGCGCCGTTCCCGGTGGCCGTCGCGCTGGGCGCCGACCCGGCGACGATGCTCGGTGCGGTAACGCCCGTGCCGGACACGCTGTCCGAATATCAGTTCGCCGGATTGCTGCGCGGGGCCAGGACCGAGATCGTCAAATGCCTGTCCCACGGGCTCCATGTCCCGGCGTCGGCCGAGATCGTGCTCGAAGGTCACATCCGTCCGGACTCGTCCGACGCCAGCGGATTCGAAAGCGCGCGCGAAGGGCCGTTCGGAGATCACACCGGCTACTACAACGAGGTCGAGCGTTTTCCGGTGCTGACGATCGAGCGCATGACGATGCGCCGGCAGCCGATCTACCACAGCACCTATACCGGCAAGCCGCCGGATGAGCCCGCGGTCCTCGGCGTCGCGCTGAACGAAGTGTTCGTCCCGCTGCTGCAAAAGCAGTTTCCCGAGATCGCCGACTTCTACCTGCCGCCGGAAGGCTGCTCGTACCGTATGGCGATCGTCAGCCTGAAGAAGCAATATCCGGGACACGCCAAACGCGTGATGTTCGGCGTGTGGAGCTTTCTCAGGCAATTCATGTACACCAAGTTCGTCATTGTCACCGACGATGACGTCGACATCCGGCAGTGGAAAGAGGTGGTCTGGGCGATTTCGACCCGGGTCGATCCGGCGCGCGACACGCTGATCGTCGAGAACACGCCGATCGATTACCTGGATTTCGCTTCACCGGTCGCCGGGCTCGGCGCCAAGATGGGCATCGACGCGACGGCCAAGTGGCCGGGAGAAACGTCGCGCCAGTGGGGCCGGCCGGTCGCGATGGACGATGCGACCAGGCGCCGGGTCGACACGATCTGGAAGGATCTGGGCCTCTAGCCCGGCGCGCGCCGGGAAGTCCGTCGCTCGAGGGCGGCCGATGATCAGACGGCGCGTGTCTTGCCGGACGCGGCGCCGGAGTCGGACACACGGCGCGCCAGTTTTTCCGCAAACTGCACGACCAGTGCCAGCGCGTCGGCGCGCGCCGCGCCCTGATGGATGATCTCTATGTTGGCCAGGAACGGATCGTCGGCGAAGGCGATCTGGTCGAGCGGCTTGCGCTCGCTGTCGGGCACATCGTAATTGGCAGCAAGCAAGGTCAGGATTTCCGGCGTCAATGCCTTGCCCGAACGCAAAAGCACGTACGAATCCCGCCAGTGTGAGGAAAGGCCGGGCGCTCGCCCCGGTTGCATCAGACACGAGAGCCATCCGATCGCGATCTTGGCGCCGAACTGCGCGGCCGAACGTATCGGTATGTGCGCGACGGCGGACTCGTCGACCGTCAGGCGCGCATGCTGGATCTTCGGGTGGTTCTCCGCGCCGGTGCGCCGGACGACCAGATGGTTGCCCTCGGCGATCAGCGTCGGAGTTTGCAGGAAGTCGCGCGCTACCACGGCGCGGTATCGCGCCTCCAGCCCGTGCCTGACGCGCCGCGCCGAACGGATCAACGATGCGGGATCCATCTCGCGGGAAAAATCGGGCACGTACGTGTGCCACTCCTGGATCGCATGGACCCCCGGCGGCAGGCTCGCGAGCGCGGCTTCGAGGCGGTGCCGCGAAGGGACCTTGAGGAATTCGTCGGCATCGAGCAGAACGATGAAGTCGGCGTCGGTCGTCGCAAGGATGCGACGCGTGAGCCGGGTGATGATGTCCGATTGCCGGAATTCCAGCTCGGTGTCGACCTCGACCCGCAGTGGAAGACCCTCGGCCGACAAGGCGGCGAGAATCGACGGCGTAGCGTCGGTCGAGCCGTGATCGACGATCGCCAGCCCGTCGAGCACGGTCAGATTGTGGCGGACGAAGGCCTCGATGACGTCCGCCTCGTTGCGCGCCATCGCAACGCCCCAGAGCTTCACCGCGGGAGCTTCAGACCTGGTCGATCGTCGACTGGCGCCACTTGCGCGCTATGCGCGTCACCGCGAACGCGATCGACGCGAGGCGCACCCAGCGTGCGTAGCGCTGCAGTCCGAACACCGGCGCGATCGCCTCGACCAGCGCGATGATCGCCGCCGGCTGGGCGACGGCACTGCCGATCAGGCCCGCGGGGCGCAACGCGCCCCGCACGTCGCCCGCGTGCAGGGCGAACTCCATCCGCTGCAGACGGAGCTGCGCCACCAGCAGTGATTTCCGCGCCGCCAACTCCTCCAGGCGTGCGCTCATGGCCGGCGCCGCAAAGCCTCTGCGTCCTCTTCGAGCTGCGACAGCGTTGCCGCAAACGGAGAATGTTTTTCCTGCATGCGCTGCCTCAGACGGATCAGGAAGATGACCGCAAGCACCAGGTAAAAGCCGGTGACTGCGCCGACCGCTGTCAATCGGTAGCTGTCCCAGAAGTAGGCGATGATGAAAACCGAGGCGAAGAGCAGCGCGAACAGCGCCACCAGAACGGTCGAGAACACCAGCAGGAGCATCTCCTTGGCGCGCTCGCGCTCTTCGGTGAACTCCACCGTGGCGAGCTCGAGCCGCGTGCGCACCATCGCGAGCGCGGTCGCGGCCAGCTGCGACAGCGCGCTGCCCAGCCCTGCCGTGGGTCTGACGTTGGGCTCGGTCACCGGAAGCTAGCGTCGGCTCAACGCGAGTCCGGCCAGGAACCCGACCGCCGCCGCGATGCCGATGGCCTGCCACGGATTGTCGCGTACGTAGTCGTCGGTCACTCGCGCGGCCGCCCTGGCGCTTTCGCTGGCGTCGTCGGAAAGGTCGTGCAACCTTATCTTGGCCGATCGCAGCTTGGCCTCGACCTGGCCGCGCAGGTCGCTGGCCTTTTCGCCCGACTCCTTGGCCGCCTGCTTCAACAGCGATTCCGCTTCGGCCAGCACGTCGGTGAAATCCTTGACAAGCGCTTCGCGGCTGCGTTCGAATCTTGCTGCAGTCATGGTCATCTCCAGGCAATGAGCGCATCGGTCGCGTCGGCGCGAGCCCGATATGCCGCTCGGCGGGTATTATAGCGCCGCGCCAAGTCGCGCCGAACCAGACCCGGGAGTCAGTCAAGATGAGCCGACTCGAGTTGCCCGCCCTCGACCCGACCACCGTGACCGAGAGACGAGGTTCCGGATATCCTGAACCGTTCAGGAGCCGGATGGGCGATCGCGCCAAGAGACGACTGGGCGACGCCTGCGGTTTGACCAAATTCGGCGTCAACCTGGTGACCTTGGCTGTCGGCGCGCAATCGGCGCTGCGCCACTGGCACACGCTGGAAGACGAGTTTGTCCACGTGCTTGCCGGCGAGGTGACGCTGGTGACCGATGCCGGCGAGCAGACGCTCGGTCCGGGCATGTGTGCCGGCTATCCGGCAGGCAAGCGCGACGCGCACCATTTCATCAACCGTGGCGACGTGCCGGCAAGCTATCTCGAAATCGGCAGCCGCATCGAAGGCGACAAATGTTTCTATCCGGATGACGATCTCATCTGGTGCGACGAGGGCAACGGCGAGTACGGCGCGCACCGGGACGGCCGCCGCTACGCCGAATAGCCGCCGGCCGATAAGTTCCGGCGTGCCAGCGTTTGCGGCGATCTAGTCTGCGACAGGTTTCACTTAGGTTCAACCGTTCAAGAGGAGCAGCCGTCATGAGCGAGTCTTCCGCACCGCAACTTCCGCCGGCCGCCGCCGGTGTCCCGCCGCAGTCGCTGATTTCGACGACGCTGGTCGTCTATGCGCTGTTCGCCGTCGCCGCAATCGCCGGGCTCGTCTCGGCGGGCTTGCTGAGCACCCCGCTGCTCGGACTGATCGGCCTCATCGCGCTGATTATCGCCTACGTGAAGCGCGGCGACGCTGCCGGAACCTGGTTGCAATCGCATTACCGCTGGCTTATCCGCACGTTCTGGTTTTCGGTACTGTGGAACATCGTGGGCTGGCTTGCCGTGGTGACGCTGATCGGCATACCGATAGCAATCGGTATCTGGATCGCGACCACGATCTGGGTTCTGTACCGGTTGATACGCGGCTACGTGCTGTTCAACGACAGCAAGCCGATACCGGGGATGTGACCGGCCGTATCAGCGCGGGGCGCCGCGCGCAGCTTCGTGCCCGTGGTCGTATACCCATTGCACCAGCAGGTCGAGCGGAGCCTGCGCGCGCAACGCGTTGCGGTGGTTGACGAAGCAAACGACGACGAAGCGCCGCCCGGCAGCATCGAACACGTATCCGGCGATCGCGCGCACCCCCTCGAGCGTCCCCGTCTTCAGAAACGCCTGATCGGCAACCTGGTCGGTCAGGAACCGCCTGCTGACGGTGCCGTCGGTTGCGGCGACTGCCAGCGAGCTCACGTATTCGTCGCGCACCTTGCTGCGATCGGCCGCGATCAGCAACTGCGCCATGCTGTACGCGGAAATTCGCTCGCGTCGTGAAAGGCCCGAGCCGTTGTCGAGCACCAACTCGGGGAAATGCAGCTTGTTTCGCGCAAGCAAGCGCTCGACGGCGCGGGTCGCGTCGGCTGCAGTGGCCGGCGGCGGATGCACGGTCGTCGCCAGCGTCAGGAAAAGCTGCCGCGCCATCACGTTGTTCGACAGCTTGTTGATGTCACGCACGGCGTCGTATAGCGGCGGCGATTGCAGGACTGCGATCGGCTGCGCGTTCTGCGGTGCGCGGCCTTCGCGCATCGTGCCCGCGAAGCTGCCGCCGGAATCGGCCCACATGCGCGCGAAGGCGCCGAGCACGTAGTGCGGAGCGTCGAGCAGCGCGATGAACCATTCGCGCTCGCCGCAGCCGATCGGATAGTCGCCGCCGAAGGTTACCTCGGCGCCGTCGTCGCGCGCGTCGAATGCGGCGATCAGCCCGCCTTTCCAGTCGCCGCACAAGCCTTCGATCAGGCGCGGCGCACCGTGCACGGCAACGTTGACCAGTGCCGGCTCGGCGCGAACGTCGACCGCGTTGCCGGCGGCATTCGGCGCGAACACGAAACGCACGCTCTTGAAGTTGACCAGGAGGGCGTCGGGACCGACGTTGTACGGACGCAGCGGCTCCGCGTCGAATGCGCCCGGATCGTACGGCACCGGCGCGAAGTAGCTGCGATCGACGATCAGATCGCCGCGTATCGTCGACAGGCCGGTTGCCCTCAGCCTCGCGATCAATTCCTGGAATTGCTCGACGGTGATCTTCGGATCGCCGTAACCTTTGAGCACCAGATTGCCCTGCAGCACGCCGCCGTCGATATTTCCGTCGGCATACGCTTCGGTCTTCCAGCGGTATTCGGGATGGAGCAGCTCGAGGCCGGCGAACGTCGTCACCAGTTTCATCGTCGAGGCCGGGCTCATCGGCCGCCTGGGCCGGTGCGAAACCACCGGGTCCGCCGCGCCCAGCTCCTGCACGTAGGCGCTGACGGCAGCGAGCGGGATGTGCTGGTCGGCGAATGCGCGCGCGACCGGCGGCGGCAGTCCGGCGCCGGCAATCGCGGCCAGCGGC
>JBDTNP010000023.1:0-7855 GCA_039933695.1 Betaproteobacteria bacterium
GGAATCGATCTATCACCAGTACTACGAGGAACCGCGCTTCCGGCCTTCGCCGCTGGGTGCGCAACGGCTGGCCGCCGGCGTGCTGGGACGCAAGAGCGGCCGCGGGTTTTACGATTACGGCAGCGGCGCGGCACCGACTGCCGCGACGCCGCCATCCGCCGCGGCGGCGGCTCGCCGGATCTGGGTCAGCGCGCGCGACGGCGCCGCGAGGCAACGCGTCATCTCGCTGGTCGCGCAGCTCGGCGCCGAGGTCGATTCCGCCCCGCAACCGGCCCCCGACGCCGCTTGCCTGGTCCTCCCCTGCGGATGCGATGCGACGACCGCCGCGCTGGACGAAGCCCTCGACCCGACGCGCACCGTCGCACTCGACGTCCTGCCTGATCTCGCCAAGCACCGCACGCTGATGATGACGCCGATCACCCGGCCCGCCGTGCGAGATGCCGTCCACGCACTGTTCGCCGCCGATGGCGTCAGCGTCGCGATCATTCACGACAGCCCCGGATTTATCGTGCAGCGCGTGCTGGCGCATATCGTCAACATCGCCTGCGATATCGCGCAACAGAGGATCGCAGCGCCGGCCGACATCGATATGGCGGTCAGGATCGGACTCGCGTATCCGAAGGGCCCGCTGGCATGGGGCGATGCTCTCGGCCCGGCTCGCGTGCTCACGATCCTGCAAGAGCTCGCGCGCGCCTACGGCGATCCACGCTACCGGCCGAGCCCATGGCTGTCGCGCCGCGCCCGTCTCGGCGTGTCGCTGCTGACGCCGGAGGCGTAGGCGACACAGCCCCCGGGCAGCGAGGCTTGCAGGCGCCGATCCGCGGTAGCATGATATTCGTATCCAAACACTCAAGCGAGATCGACCGATGAGCAAAGGCAAGGGCAGTGGCAGTTTCCGCGGACGCGACGCAAAGACCGGGCAACCGATCCAGATTCCGCAAGTCAAGCGCCCGCAGGCCCCGTCGGTGCCGCGCGTCATGCCTCGCACCAAGGCGAGCCCGAAAGGACGCTAGAGGCGGCCATGACGTCGCGACAGCGCCGGGAAATCCTGCTTCGCGCGAGCGCGCTTGCCGCCGGCGGGGCCGGGTAGGCGATGTCGGGGGCGGCGACGGCACAGGCGCGCACGCCGTTCAGCGTCGCGCCGACATTCATTCCGATTGCGGGCAGCAGCGAGCTTTTCCCGGTGCGCCGCATCTATTGCATCGGACGCAATTACGCGGCGCACGCGCGTGGGATGGGTTTCGATCCGACAGTCGTCTAGCGTGACTTAGTGCACCGCCGTCATCGCAGGTGCATGTTGCCGACTCCGAACAGCCCCATCACGCCGATGACGATCAGGTAAATCGCGACGATGTAGTTCAGCAGCCGCGGAATCAGCAGGATCAGGATGCCTGCGATCAGCGAGATCAGTGGCCCGAGCGTCAGCGTAACGTTCATTGCGGTCTCCTTGTGGTTGTGTTGTCGTTCGCTAGCGCTGCGCGGCCCCGCGGTCCGAAGCCGGCGCGTCGACGAGTTTCGGTGACTGCAGCGGATCGAAATCGACCCATTTCCCCATTTGCCAGGTGCCGTCGGCGCGCTCGACGTCCTTCGCTCCCACCGATTGCAGCACGTTGGCGGCGATGACTCGTCGCGCGTATTCGGGCGCTCGCGCCGCAACGATGAAACCCGCCGGGCGTTCGATCGGCACGCCATCGGCCGGCGTTTCGGGAAGCGCCTCGCCCGCCTCCTTCGCCGCCGAATCGCCTTCGCCCATGTCGCTGAGTGCGCCGGCAAGCGATCCGACGTAGGCGCCTGCAGCCGCGCCCGCAACGGCAGCGGCCGGTCCTACCAGCGGCGCGGCTGCCGCGCCGACGCCGAGTCCGACGGCGCCGCCGATGGCTGCGCCCTTGAGCGCACCGCTGTGCGCATGCGTTGCGCCGTGCGACTTGTCACGGTCGCCTCCGACGGAAAACGTCGCGTGCTGCCCGGGAGGGTTCAGATAAAAGACGGCCACATCTTCAGCGGCGAAGCCTCGTTGTCGCAGCGCATCGGCTGCACGCTCGGCTTGCGCTTCCTGCTCGAATCTTCCGGCGATGATCGGTGTCATGCGATCTCCTGCGGTCGAGCGACGGCGAAAAGCCGCCGCCGGATTGCCGGCGGATGATTCGCGCGACGCGCCGAAGCCGCGAAGCACGGCGCAACTATTTACAACCGCTTGTAAATATTTCTGCGATTGCCTGCGCATGCACGCGCGATGCCGGTCATGACACCGTTGCAGCATTAACCGTGCCGCTGCGACCATGCGCACGCCGCAGCGATCCCGGGGATAGGGAGCCACGTTCGGCGAGGCCCATAAAAATTCGGCCGCGCCTGGACCACGGCGCGGCCGGGAAAGGTTTGGATCTCTCGGCGGCTTAGCCTTCCGATTCTTTCTTATCCTTGTCTTTTTGATCCTTGTCCTTGTTCCTGCCCCTGCCTTGCTCCCCCTTCGGCTCGGCCTTCGGCACTTCGCGTGGCGGCGGTCCCTTTGCCGCCTCCGGAGGACGCGGCGGTGGCGGCGGCGCGGCAGCCGGTCCACCCTGACCCCCCTGCCCGCCTTCGGGCGGACCGCGGCGCTCATTGCGGTTGCGTCCCTGGCCCCCCGGCGGCTGCGGCACCACCGGCACCACCTCGCTCTTAGGCGGCGCGCTCTTTACCGCTTCCGCAGGACGCGGCGGTGGCGGTGGCGGTGGCGCGGCAGCCGGTCCACCCTGACCGCCCTGCCCGCCTTCGGGCGGACCGCGGCGCTCGTTACGGTCGCGTCCCTGCCCCCCCGGCGAGGGCGGCACCGCCTCGCCCTTCGGCGGCGGCGTCCCCTTCGCCCCTTCGGGAGGCGCGCTCGGGGTCGGCGTTTGCGGCGGACGGCCGGCTCCGCGCTCCGGCGGCCGTGGCGCCGGCGGCGTTTCGGCGCCCTTTTGCGCGGGGCTCTCGGTCACCGGACCCTTGCCGGCTTCGGCCGGTCTTTGCCCACCCTGGCGCGCCCGGCGCGCGGCGTCGGCGCCTGGTGGCGGCTCGCCTCCCTGCGCGGCGCCCCTAGGCGGCTGACCGGTCGCGGGTGCGCCCGGTTGACCCGCCGGCGCCGCTTGCGGGCCGGCCGGCGCGCCTTGCAGGGCTCCCGGGCCACCGGCCCGGCGTTCGAGCTGTCCGCGGCCGCGGCGACTTTCTTCCTTCGGCGCCGCTGCAGCAGCCTGCGTCGGCGTCACGACCTTCACGTTTCTGGCTGGTGCCGCGCCTGCTGCCACAGGCTGCGGCGATGCGGCTGCGGCATGCTCGGTCGGTCGGCCCGGATTGGCCGCCAGTGCCGCCTGCCGCGCGGCAAATGCCGGCGGCGGTGCGGGCGGCTTGGTCCTGGCGACGACCTCGCGTTGCAGCGCCCGGGCCGGCGGCCTGCCTGGACCGGCGGCGCCCGCGGCTGGCGCGGCAACAAGGCTCGCGTGAGTCGGCGCAACGCGCGCCACGGCACTCACCGGTTGCTGCATCACCAGGTCGCGCGGGACCTGGACGGCCGCGCGCGCGACCGGCTGCGATTGGACGAACGCTGCGGCCGGCACGGCGGTCACCGCGCCCGGCGCTTCGCGATTGCGATAAGTTACATTGGTCACCGCCGTATTGGTCGCGTAGTTGTTGTAGACGTTCGTTATGTTGACGTTGGTGATGCGCGTGTTGCTGACGTTGACATTGGTGAAATAGTCGCGACTCACGCGATACGCCGGCTGATAGACCTCGCCGGGGCCGAGCGGGAACCAGGCGATACCCGATGCCGCGCCGCCGACCGACAGCGATAGGCGAAAATCGCCGCCGCCGATGAAAGCGACCAGCGCTGGCGCATAGATCGGCCGGACATTGACCGGGCCCGGGATCCATCCCCAGCGACCGGTCACAAAAGCCCAGCGGCCGTAGTGATACGGTGCGAAGCCCCAGGGCGCATCGTCGACCCAGGTCCAGCCCCATGGATCTATCCAGGCCCAGTGGCCGGTGCGATACGGCGCCCAGCCGCTCGGCGTCGAACGCGGATACCAGACGTTGCCGTAGTCGGCGACGACGCTCCAGGTGCCGTACTGATCCAGATCCTGATAGCCGATCACGTCGCGCGACACGTAACGCGCGGAAATCGACGTCTCGTAGCGGCGATCGCGTTCTGCGGCCCAGCGGTCGAATTCGTCCGGCGCCCCGATATCGCTGTACTCATAGTCGCGCAGACCCGTTCCGCTGAAACTGTAGCGATCGCCGGCGCCGATGCGGTAAGCCGCACCTTCGCCGTACGCTTCACCTCCTCCGGCCAATACCGCGAGCGTCGTGACGTTGCCGTCGGAATCGACGTCGATGCGATAGCGGCCAACGCTGCTGACCGTGAATGCCAGGGTCGGCGTGTCGATTTCCACCGTGTCGCCACGGTCAATTCGCCACACCCGGACATACAGCGAGCCCTGTGTAAGCTCGACTTGTGTCGTGCGATCGTCGAGGTTCAGCACATTGACGTTGGTCGATGCGCCCAGGCGGAGCGCGACGCTCCCCGCCTGCAGTTCGGCGCGGCCGCCGACATCGGACCAGAGCCGGTCGCCGGTGATCAGCGGCCGGTTCGGTATGGCCAGCACCCACTCTTCTTCGCCCGCCGGCGAGAAACTCACCGGACCGCTGAAGAATCCGAGCCGCGCCACGCGTGTAGGAGGATCGGCCATGCCTGCCCCGGAAAGCAGCAGCATCGCCGCGCCTGCCAGGACGGCCGTTATCAGCCGCAGCCTGGATTGGATCTTGTTCATGCGTTCTCCTCGCTTTATGGATTGGTAGCGTGTGCTAATCCGCGCAAAAGTTACCGCGTCGATTGCATCTATTACGCGCGTGGCGAGGTGCCGGTCGCGCCGTGATGGAGCTCGAGCAGAAACTGTGCCGGTTCCGCTGCATTGGGCACCGGAAAATACGTTCGCGGCTCGGCTGTCGCGTCGATCGCCGGATGCCGGCGACTTCGCTTCGCCTATGCGCCTGTCAGTCCATAACGCGCGATGCTGACGTTACGCCGACACACGTTGTAACCAAAGGTAACCCAGGAACTGCGAATCGTCGTCGATTGGCGACAGCGAAGGCGATCGGACCTTCGCGGCGTGCCGCCTCAGTACGTTCTGATCAGGCGTCGGCGGCCGCAGCGTGAAGGCAGTGCTCGACCCATTGCGCGGTGAGCTTTTCCTGCACGGCGTTCTGCGACAAGCGCGCATCGAGCCCGGCAAAGTCGACGCTGTCGAGCGCCTGATCCTGATTGAAGCAGGAAAAAACGTAGCTCAGCTTGCCGGTCGCGGGATCGATCTGCGGCTGCAGGCATTGCGCGCAGATTTCCTTCATCATGCATTGCATCGGCGAGTTGATCGACGCAATGCCGCGGTGCGAGGGCTTGAGGTAAGGCTTCAGCACGGTGTGGCGCGCGGCGCCGACCGCCGCCATCATCTTGTCGGAGCCGATCGCGATGATGCGGTCCGCCGCACCGATCGCGATCGTCGCTTCGCCCAGCTCGCCTTTCGCATAGGCGAGGATCCCCTGCACGATGTTGCCCACAAAAGTCTTGTCCTGCGGCCGGCGTGGAACGAAACCCGGTGCCTCGTCGCAGCACCAGACGACCAGGTCGGCCGCTGCCTCGATATCGGCGATCTTGTAGCGGTCGATCATGTGCCGGTAGCCGGCGAAATAAAGCACCTTCGAGCCAGCATGGCGAAACGCCTGGCCGATCGAGAACAGCACCGCATTGCCCAGGCCGCCGCCGGCGAGTATCACCGTCTCACCGGGCTCGATCTCGGTAGGAGATCCCGTCGGGCCCATCAGGACGACGGGCTCGCCGGGCTCGAGCTGCGCGCAAAGATCCGACGAGCCGCCCATTTCGAGGACGATTGTCGACACCAGGCCGCGCGCGCGATCGACCCAGGCGCCGGTCAGCGCGAGACCTTCCATCGCCAGTCTCGTGCCGGCGGTGCGCTGCGCCAGCGATTCAAAATTCTGCAGGCGGTAGAACTGTCCGGGCGCGAACTTCCTTGCCGCCGCCGGAGCGCGTACGACGACCTCGACGATCGTCGGCGTAAGCCGTATGACGCGGTCGACGCTGGCGCGCAGCTCACCGTTGACCAGCGCCAGGAATCCCGCGTCGTCGAGCGCGGAAGCCGCCGCGACGCGCGCGACCATGCGACTGACGATCGGATAGCCCTGCTTGGCGCTGCCCATCGCCTTGACGACGTTGCCGAAATAGGATGGGTGCAGATCGCCGAAATAGCTGATCGCGCGGCCATCGGGCTCGATCGCGGTCAGCACGTGCGCGACTGCAGGCTTGGCAAGGCCGGGCGCCGGCTTGACGACATTCCCAGTCTCGTCGACCGCGCGGAAATATTTGCCGTCGAGGTGAAAATGCGCCGCGTCCTCGCGCGCGAGCACGGTATTGGGCTGCGTGCCGGCTGCGATCAGGACGGTACGCGCCGGCAGCGAGGCCCGGCCGGCTTCGTGCCAGACACCGTCGCCGTCGTTGTGCTGGATCGATACGTGCAGCGCGCTGGCGCGGCCGCGCGCGTCGACGTCGATCGCCAGCGGCGTCAGGCCTTCGGCGAAACGAATGCCCTCTTCGAGCGCCTTTTCCAGCTCTTCATGATTGAGCGTGTACGAGGGGCTGTCGATCAGCCGGCGGCGGTACGCGATCGTCACGCCTCCCCACGACTGCAGCAGTTCGAGCATGCGGGCGGCGCGGCCCTCGCGCGCGGCCGCAGCGCGTTCGGCGCGAATCGCTCGCCCGTGCGCTAGGTATTCCAGCGCGACGTCGCGCTCGTCGTCGGTCCATTCCGACTCGACCCGCTCGCGTCCGCGCCCGGCGACCAGCGCGTCATAACGCGCGACGAATTTTTCGACCTGTACCGGGTAGTACGCCAGCGACTCGGTCGCGGTATCGATGGCGGTCAAGCCGCCGCCGATGACGATGACAGGCAGGCGGATCTCCATATTGGCGACCGAATCCTTGCGCGCTGCGCCGGTGAGCTGAAGCGCCATCAGGAAGTCCGACGCGGTGCGCACGCCCTTGGCCAGCGCGTTCGGCAGATCGAGCACCGTGGGCCGGCCGGCGCCGGCGGCGAGGGCGATGTGATCGAACCCCAGCGCGAAGGCGTCTTCGGTGTCGAGCGTGCCGCCGAAGCGGACGCCGCCGCACAGCGCAAAGCGATCGCGGCGCTCGATCAAAAGGCGCAGCAGCTTGAGGAAGTTCTTGTCCCAGCGCACGGTGATGCCGTACTCGGCGACGCCGCCGAATCCCGCCATCACGCGCTGGTCCAACGGCTCGCGCAGCATGTCGATGTCGCGTATCGGCTCGAACGGCACGCGCGAACCGGTGGCGGTCACCCCGGAAACCGACGGCGACAGCGGCTCGATCTTGAGGCCGTCGACGCCGACGACCGTATGCCCATCGTTCAGCAGGTGATGCGCGAGCGTGAACCCGGCCGGCCCCATGCCGACGACGAGCACGCGCTTGCCGCTGGCCGCGCGCGGCAGCGGGCGGGAGAGGTCGAGCGGATTCCATCGCGTCAGCAGGCCATAGATCTCGAAACCCCAGGGCAGCGCCAGGATGTCCTTCAGCACGCGCGTCTCGGATTGCGGGATGTCGACCGGCTCCTGCTTCTGGTAGATGCACGACTTCATGCAGTCATTGCAGATGCGATGACCGGTGCCGGCCACCATCGGATTGTCGATGCAGATCATCGCCAGCGCGCCCAGCGCCCATCCTTCGGCGCGCAGCTTGTGGAATTCCGAAATCCGCTCCTCGAGCGGACAGCCGGCCAGCGGCAGGCCGAATGGCGATCGCTTGAACGGCGGCGACGCGCCG
>JBDTNP010000024.1:0-4452 GCA_039933695.1 Betaproteobacteria bacterium
TGTTTTGTTTCAAGTACTAAAGCACGACCTGTCCGGCTGCTTCGCTGTCGCCGAATCGCCGTACTTCCCTGTCCTTGAGATCGAAACATAGGCCGGGTTCGACCCGATTATTTTTGTTTTGAAGGATTGGTAAAAATGGCAACTGGAACAGTGAAGTGGTTTAACGACGCCAAGGGTTTCGGCTTTATTACGCCGGATGGCGGCGGAGAAGACCTGTTTGCGCACTTCTCGGCGATCAACATGCCGGGCTTCAAGTCGCTCAAGGAAGGCCAGAAGGTGTCGTTCGAAGTGACGACCGGCCCGAAGGGCAAGCAGGCGTCGAATATCCAAGCAGTCTGACGCGGACTTTAGTGCACCAGAAAAAGGCCGGGCATTGCCCGGCCTTTTTTTCGCCGCCAAGGTAACTTGGCGCCGCGTCAGCGGGCCGGCCCCAGCCGCGACAGAGTGAGGCTTTCGGCGCCCCCTCCCCACCAGATCCGTCCGAGAATCGCCCCCAGCAGCGTCCAGTACAGGACGGCATTGCCGAAGACCATCAGGTCGTTGGTCGAATTCTTCACCAGCATCGCCAGCACCAGCGCAATCGCGGCCGCCGCCCAGGCTCTTTCGCGCTCGCCGCGCGCTCGGGCACACACCACGGCGAGACTGAGCAGGCGAACGTGCAGCCAGGTCCAGATCGCGAGGCCGACCAGGCCGACCTGCAAGGCCAGGCTCAGCAAGACGTTGTGCGCGTGCGCAAAGGCCTGGCGATCGATGCGCTTGAGTTGCTCGTTTTGCGCCAGGTCGTAGGTTCTCGACGGCACCGATCGTCCGAATCCTACGCCCAGCCACGGTTGCCGCTTGGCGAGATCGTAATAGACCGCCCAGATCGCCGGACGCGAGTCGCTGGCGATCATTTCCAGTGCCGCGCTCCGGTCGTACGGTTGTTGCTCGGGCAGGCGCAAGCGCGAAATCAGTTCGAGGCTGATCGCCGAGACGACGAGGCCGACGCAGATCGCCACCAGCACCGGACGCAGATGCAGCCGTCCCCGCAGCAATCCGAACACGATCAGCAGGCATGGCAGCGAAATGCACAGCGACACGAACAGCGTCCGGCTCTCGCTCATCAGTCCGAGGCCGGCAAAGGCGACGAGCCACGCGGCCGAGGCCCAGCGTACCGATGCGCGAGTCGACGTCAGCGCAACCACAAACAGCGGCACCGCGAGGAACGCGATGTAGGTGCTCGAGTCGACCGCTTCTCCGGCTTTCCACGCGAGCCATCCGAGCACGCCGGGTGCGGCTGCCTCCGTGCCGGGCTCGACCGGCGTCAGTGCCGCGGCGAACGTCGTCGTCAGCGATATGACGGTGCCGACGGCGGCGCCAAGAGTCAACGCCAGCCTGCCGTTGCGCGATCGAACCAGCATGAAGCTGATCAGGAACAGGACGAACGGATACAGAAGGTCGGTCCGAAACGCGCGAAACGAGACGCTCGGGTAGCCGGACCAGGCGATCGAGAGCGCGGCGAACGCCAGCCAGACGAGGCAGGGCACCAGAGCCGGGTTGTCCTTCCATAGTTGAGACCGATAGTGGAAGAGTGCGGCCGCGGCGGCCATGCCGACCAGGGCGTTGCGCATGCCGGTCACATGCGCGAGCGGCAAGATGGCGACCAGAATCGTCATCAGCACGCAAAGCGTGCGGAACGCGTAGCCGTCCTCTCCCAGCCGCTGGTAAGGCGCTGCCATGGTCAATGCGGATACCGGCATGGAAGGACTGGAGTTGAGGCGAAATGGGTGGCCAAGGGCCAAATCAAAACCTCTGGCCAATTTTGCGCGGCGCTTCGCGTCACGCCAAATCTGGTCAAGGGCGGAATCAAAACCTTTGGCCAATTTTGCGTGGCGCTTCGCGCCACGCAAAATCTGGTGGCCAAGGGCGGAATTGAACCACCGACACACGGATTTTCAGTCCGCTGCTCTACCAACTGAGCTACTTGGCCAAGCATTCGATTTTACCAGAGTTGCCTCTGCTGCCGCGGGGCGCGATGAGTCCGATGCTCGATCAGGCGACGATCGCTTCCACTCGAGCGGCAGCGATGCCGACCGATTGCGCGGCGTCCAGAATATCCGCCCAGGTCTTGTCGTCGATGGCAATGCCCTCGACCGCCCGCCGCGCCCGCGTGCTGCGTTCGACTTCGCCGGGCATCAGCACCGGCTGCCCCGGCACGGCCGGTGGCGACGCCTTGACCCACGCGACGAAGCGTGCGATCTCGCGCCCGACCGCGCCGTCGCTGTCGTAGACCGCGGGTGCGATATAGATCGACAGCATGTTGTTGCGCAGCACCGTATCGTCCGGGTCCGAGCTCTTGCCCGTCGACAGCGCGCCGGCCAGCAGGTCGACGACGATCGACAATCCCGAGCCCTTGTGGGCGCCGACGGTAAGCAGTGCGCCGCCGTCGTAGAAATCCTTCGGATCAGTCGTCGGCCGGCCGTGCTTGTCGATGATCCAACCTGGCGGCACCTGCTCGCCCTTGTTGATCGCGACGAAAAGCTTGCCTTCGGCCACCGTCGACGTCGTCACATCCAGGATGACCGGATCGCCGCCGGCGACCGGCACGCCTATGGTGATCGGATTGGTCGAAAGGCGCCGATCGCTGCCGCCGAACGGCGCGACACGCTGGGCGCCGGAAGTATTGAGAAAGTGAAGCGAGACCTGGCCCTGCGCGGCCGCGAGCTCGGCCCAGTCGCCGACGCGGCCGAGATGACCGCAATTGCGCAAACCAACCATCGCGATGCCCGTCTTCGCCGCCTTGCGGGCGCCGAGCGCGCCTGCATACTCACCGACGACCTGGCCGAAGCCGCGGTTGCCGTCGACGATGGCGATCGCGTCGCTTTCGAACACGACCGTCGGGGTCTGATTGGGCGCGAGCCAGCCGGCGCGCACCCACTCGAGGTACTTGCCGACACGGATCACGCCGTGCGAGTCGTGGCCGACCAGGTTGGAGTCGACCAGCCGTCGCGCCACGGTGGCGGCTTCGGTCGCGTTGCTGCCGCCGCCTTGCATGATGGCGGTCACGAGCGTGACGAGCTTTGCCGCCGAAACGATTTTCATGGTCGCCTGTGGGCGTCCTCGCCGAACAGGCGAAGGAGCGCGTGGAATGGACGTACGGTCAGTGGATTTCCGGCTCGGCGGTCGGCGCGGTTCCTTCGAGGAAATCGAAGTCGCAGCCCTGGTCGGCCTGCGTGATGTGCTGCTGATAAAGCACGCCGTAGCCCCGCACGAATCGCGGCGCCGGCTTTTTCCACGCGGCGCGGCGCGTTGCAAGCTCGGCGCCGCTCACCTTGAGCTCGATCTTGCGCGCTTCGACGTCGAGCTCGATCAGGTCTCCGTCCTGCACCAGCGCCAGCGGGCCGCCGACGAACGATTCCGGCGCCACATGCAGTACGCAGGCACCGTAGCTTGTCCCGCTCATGCGCGCGTCGGAGATCCGGACCATATCGCGGATGCCCTGAGCGAGCAGTTTTTTCGGAATCGGCAGCTGGCCCCATTCGGGCATGCCGGGCGCGCCCAGCGGACCGGCATTCTGCAGCACCAGCACCGAATCCGCTGTCACGGCGAGCGACGGATCGTCTATCCTCGCCGCCATGTCGTTGTAGTCGGCGAAGACGACCGCGGGTCCGGTGTGCTTGAGCAGTCTCGCCTCGGCCGCGGCGGGCTTGATCACCGCGCCATCCGGAGCGAGATTGCCGCGCAGCACCGCGAGACTGCTGCCCGACACGAGCGCCTTGTCGCGCGGCAGGATCACGTCAGCATTGAACACCTCGGCGCCCGCGATATTCTCGCCCAGCGTTTTGCCGTTGACCGTGCGCTCGTCGACCGACAGCAGGTCGGCGATGCCCACCAGCAGGGCGCGAAGGCCGCCAGCGTAGAAGAAATCCTCCATCAGGTGCTTGCCCGCCGGCCGGATGTTGGCGACCAGCGGCGTCTTGCGCGCCAGCGCGTCGAAACGGTCGAGGGTCAGCGGCACGCCGGCGCGGCGGGCGATCGCGATCAGGTGCACGACCGAGTTGGTCGAGCCGCCGAGCGCCAGCGCCGTCGTGATCGCGTTGTCGACGCTGCCCGCGGTGATGAAGTCGCGGGGCTTCAAATCCGACCACACCATGTCGACGATGCGCCGTCCGGTGTCCGTGGCCATCCTGCCATGCCGCGAATCCGCGGCGGGGATCGATGCCGCGCCGGGCAGCGTGAAGCCCAGCGCCTCGGCGGCGGACGTCATCGTCGACGCCGTGCCCATGGTCATGCAGTGTCCGGGAGAGCGCGCGATGCCGTCCTCGAGCTCGAGCCACTGCTTCTCGGTAATGTTACCCGCGCGTTTCTCCGCCCAGTATTTCCAGACATCCGATCCGCTACCCAATTCCTGGTCGCGCCAATTCCCGCGCAGCATCGGGCCGGCCGGCATGAAGATCGCGGGCAGGTTCATGC
>JBDTNP010000025.1:0-2779 GCA_039933695.1 Betaproteobacteria bacterium
CACGCTGCCGCGCCAGATGTTCGCCGGCATCAACGACAACATCAGCCTGACCATCGCTGCCGCGGCGACGATGCTGATCGCGATCTCGCTGGCGTTAATGATCGCCGTCGGCGCTTTGCAGCGGCGAAGCGCGCGGATGCGGCAAGGCTGAGGTTCGAGCGAACAGCAGCCCACGGCCGATCCGGCGATCGAAACGTCAGGCGCCGGCTCTTAACGCTTCGACGAAATCGGCGAAGCCTCGCGTCGCGCCGGCGCCTTGCTGCGCTCTTGCACGCTTTCTTTGGCCTCCTGCATCAGTCCGCGGCAGTCGGCGTCCTTGTTGCCGCCTGTGTCGATCAGCGGCAGCAAAGCGGCGAGCGGATTCAGCGCGCCGAGAACGAGCGAGCTCGCTACCCGCGCGGCGATCGGGCCTACCGCCGGGTGCACTTGCGGCGCGCTGAAAGTGCCGTCGACGACGATCGGCCCGCGCAAGGCCAGCAGGCTCGGGCGCTTCGACTGGGCGCTAAGCGTCAGATCGTAGCGCTCCTTCGCAAGATCGATGCTGCCTGCGCCGAGAATTTTTTCGGCGTCGGTGTCGATCACCAGCGTCTTGGCGGCCATGCGCCCGTCCTCGGCGACGAAATCGGCCACGACGCAGCGGATCGCCGCTTTCTCATCGCCCTTCAGCAGCAGTTGTGCGGCTCGCGCAAGGTCCAGATTGGTCAATACGATCGAGAGCTCGCTGGCCTCGCCGCCCCAGCTGATCAGCGCCGCTTCGCCATTGCTCGTGGCCAGCATGTCGGCGATCGAATTGCCGGTCGCGACGAAGTGAGCCTGGCCGCCGACCTTGCCGGCGCTGCCCTGCGGCGGCTTGAGCTTGGGCAGGACCTTGCCGAGCTCGACATTGCGGACAGTGACCTCGCCCTTTGTCCTGAAGATCTTGTCGCGTGCGTCCATCACCAGGGTCGACACGACGTGCCCGCCGCCGACGCCGAAATCGAGCGGCCGCAGCGTGAGCACGCCTGCGTGCAGGTCGAGCACGGCGTTCAGATTGTCAAGCGGCAGCTGCGACGTCATGAACCGCTTGCCCTTCAGGTGCACCTTGGCGTCGATCGCGCGCAGGTGGTCCGGATCGTACGGTTTGGTCGGCAAGGCGCGGCCGGTTTGCGCGCGCTTGGCCGTCTCCTTTTTTTGCGCGGCGCTCTTCGCGCTCGGCGTCTGGGCGGCGGGGGGAAGACCGATCAGGCCGCCCAGATCCTTGTAGTTGAGCGACTGCGACACCAGATCGGCGTCGACCAGCAACCTTTGCGCGCTCCGGTCGACGTCGAATCTGCCCGCGAGATCGCTGTCGCCGACCTTGCCGGTGAATTGATTGAACGACCACAGCGCGGTGTCGTGCTTGAGCCGGCCGCTCAGGCGGTATGGAGGCGTCCACGGAAACGGCACCGGGATGATCGGATAGAGCTCCGACAGATCGCGCCCCTGCAACATCAGCATACCGTCGACGCTATCGAGTCTGGCCGGGATGACGGTTCCATCGAAGTGGGCGTTGGTGTCGCCCGCGCGCGCCTTGACGTCCAGCCGATACGGCTGGTGACGGTCCTCGAGCGCGAGCAGCGATTCGGCGTTCCCTTCGATCGTGAAGGCACTTTTGCGCAGGCGACCGGATCCGGAGAAATGCACAGGCGTCGGTCCGCTCGCCGAAGACGCCGACGACACGATGTTGACGCTGACGTCGGTCCCCGCGCCCGGGTCGCGGTAGCGCACGACGCCATCCTCGATCTTCAGGCTGCCCGGCAACGGCAGTGCAAGCGCGCCTGCGCCGCCGATTTCCCAGTTCTCCTGGCCGTCCGCGCTCTTTTCGAGCAGCAGCCGTGGCCGCACCAGGCTGGCTTCATGCAGCACGAGGGGCCCGAACAAAAGCGAGCGGAGGTTCAAGCGGACGTTGACGCGCTGTGCGTTCGCCATCGTCGGCTCGCTCCCCCACGGCGCGTTACCTACCGTCACGTAATCGGCGGTCAGCAGCGGCCTGGTCGACAGCGCGACGTGAAAATTTCCCTCGATCCTGACCGGCCGCCCGACCTTTGCGGAGAGGTAGCTCGCCAACGGACCGCGCAGCCAGTTCCAATCGAACAAGGCCAGCGTGATCGCCGCAATGGCCGCGATCGCGGCAAGAACCCATACTTTTTTCGGTATCTGCATGACGGGCTGCGTGCTTCATCTCCTAGCGCTTTGAATTCGCGCCGAGGCGATAAGTTCGCCTCGGCCACCTGTCGGCCATGCGCCTACAATAAGGCACATGAACGCCTCCCGACTCGCTGCGCGAAGCGGATTCGCCATCGCTTCCGTCGTTGCGCTCGGCCTCAGCCCGGCCGCCGCGGAGCCGACGCTCAACGTCGGCTCCAAGCGCTTCACCGAATCGTACATCCTCGGCGAGATTCTCACGCAGACGGCGCAGGGGGCCGGTGAAGCATCGGTCGTGCACCGGCAGGGGCTGGGCAACACGGCGATCGTGCTCGGCGCCCTGACCCAGGGCAGCATCGACGTCTACCCCGAGTACACCGGCACGATAGCCAAGGAAATACTGAAGCTCGACGCGGTGCCGCCGCTGCCCGAGCTCAACGCCAAGCTCGCGGGAATCGGACTCGGCGTCGCGGTACCGCTCGGGTTCAACAACACCTACGCGCTGGCAGTGCGCGCCGACGATGCCCGCGCCAAGGGGATCGCCAGGGTATCCGATCTCAAGTCGCATCCAGAGCTCAAGTTGGGACTGTCGCAGGAGTTCATCGGACGCGCCGAC
>JBDTNP010000026.1:0-1875 GCA_039933695.1 Betaproteobacteria bacterium
GGACGAGGTCGCGATTGCCGGCCACGCGATCGAGGCGCGTATCTACGCCGAGGATCCGGACCGCGGCTTCCTGCCGTCGACCGGGCGAATCGCCTACCTGGGTTCGCCGCCGCTGTCGGAGCACGTGCGCATCGACAGCGGCGTGCGCGGCGGCGACGAGATCAGCCGCTTCTACGATCCGATGCTCGCCAAGCTGGTCGTGTCCGGCGCCGATCGGCCCGAAGCGCTGCGCCGTCTCGCCGACGCGCTGGCAAAGTACCGCGTCGTCGGCGTCACGACCAACGTGGCTTTTTTGCAGCGCCTGATCGCGCACCCGGCCTTCGCCGCTGCAAGGCTCGATACCGGATTGATCGCACGGCACCAGGCCGACCTGTTTCCCCCTGCGACCGCGCCATCGGCAACGACGTTGGCGGTCGCAGCGCTGGCCGAAATATCGCGACTGCGCGAGGCGGCGAATAGCGTGGCGGCGGCGTCTCCCGACCCCTACGCTCCCTGGCATGCGATCGAGGGTTGGTGGCTCAACAGCGACGACCACCCAATCAGGCTGACCTACGCGTTCGAGGATATCCAATATGGGGTCGATGTGCGGATCGCAGATGGCGCCTGGACCATCGCGACGCTCGGCAAGTCGATGTCCGCGTCGGTGGCAGGCGCCGGCGAGTCGCTGGCAGTTGCGATCGACGGCGTGCACATCGCTGCGCAGGTGGTGCCGCTCGGCGACGACCGCCATGTGTTCTGCGGCGGCGAAGAGCATCGGCTGCGGCTGGTCGATCCGATGGCACACGCCGGCGAGGAGTCCCGACAGGGAGGTCAGCTGACTGCACCGATGTCGGGTGCGATCGTCGCGGTTCTGGTCAAGGCGGGCGACACGGTGGTGCGCGGCGCGCCGCTGCTGATTCTCGAAGCGATGAAAATGGAGCATACGATCGTCGCACCGACCGCCGGCACCGTGAGCGCGATTCACTACCGCGAGGGAGACCAAGTTCCCGAGGGCGCGGACCTGATCGACGTCGAACCCGAAGCGGAAAAGACGTGAATCTCCTTTTTTGCAGCGCCGCCAGCAACGGCGCGGAATGGCTCGACGCCCTGACGCGCGCGCTTCCGGCGGCGCGCGTGCATGCATGCTCGCATCTGCCCGACGAAGTCAAGCTGCCGCCGCAGGACGGCATCGACTATGCGCTGGTGTGGAAGCCGCCGCCCCGCCTGCTGCGTGATCTCGGATCGGTCAAGGCGATATTCAATCTCGGGGCCGGCATCGACTCGCTGGCCGGAAGCGACGCCTTGCCGGCCGGCGTGCCGGTCGTGCGGGTCGAGGATGCGGGCATGGCGGAGCAAATGAGCGAATACGTCGTCCACGCGGTGCTTCGCCAGTACCGCGACTTCGATGCGTATGCCGAGGCGCAGCGCGCGCGACTCTGGCGCCCGCTCGCGCGACGGCACAAGCGCGCGTTCGGCGTCGGCATACTCGGCATCGGCGTGCTGGGCACCGCGGTCGCGGCGGCGCTTCAGCCGTTCGGATTTCCGCTCGCGGGCTGGGGCCGGACGCGAAAAAGCGTCGCGGGCGTCGACAGCTACGCCGGCAGTGCCGAGCTCGACGCCTTTCTCGCCCGTTGCCAGGTGCTGGTCTGCCTTCTGCCGCTGACGCGCGAGACGCGCGGGATGCTCGATCGCCGTGCGCTCTCGCAGCTGCCGGTCGGCGCGTACCTGGTCAACGTTGCGCGCGGCGCGCTACTCGTGGATGACGACCTCCTCGCGCTGCTCGACCAGCGCAGGCTCGGTGGCGCAACGCTAGATGTCTTTCACGACGAGCCTTTACCGGCCGCGCATCCGTTCTGGAATCATCCGCGCATCAGCATCACACCGCGGGGCTGTGGG
>JBDTNP010000027.1:0-3966 GCA_039933695.1 Betaproteobacteria bacterium
TCCCGGCGCCACCAGCACCCCGCCCCCAGCCAAACCCGCTCCTTGTGCCACTCGTCGGTCGTGAATTCGTCCAGCGGCGCGCGCTTGTTCGTCGCGGCATTGTTGACGACGATGTCCAGCGCACCGAAGTCGCGCTCGATCGCGGCGATGCTTGCGGCTACGGCATCGGCGTCCGCGACATCGAATGGCGCGACCTCGACGCTGCGGTTCGCGCCGTCGCGCTCGAGCACAGCGGCTGCCGCCTCGAGCTTGGCACGATTGCGCCCGTTGAGGACGATGCCGGCGCCCGCGGCAGCGAGCCCGCGGGCGATCGCGAGCCCGAGGCCGCTGCCGCCGCCGGTGACGAGCGCCAGGCGCCCGGTGAGGTCGAACGGATGCGTCGCAGGCATCCCGCCGTCAGTCGAGGCCGAGGACGTCCCGCATGCCGTACAGGCCCGGCGCCTTCGCTGCGCGCCGCGCGGCGACAAAGCGTGCCGCGCGCAGCGCACCGTGCGCGAACGTCGTGCGCGACGACGCCTTGTGCGCGAGCTCGACGCGCTCGCCAGGTCCCGCGAATATCACCGCGTGATCGCCGATGACATCGCCGCCGCGCAAGGCGGCGAACCCGATCGCGCCGGGCCTTCGCTCGCCAATCACGCCGTCGCGCGCGAACACGCCGTCGGTTTTGAGGTCGCGGCCCAGCGCCGCCGCCGCCGCTTCGCCGAGCTGCAGCGCGGTGCCGGATGGCGCATCGACCTTGTGCCGGTGGTGCATTTCGACGATCTCGACGTCGTAGTCGCCGCCCAGGCGCTGCGCGGCAAGCGCGACTAGGCTGAGCAGTACATTGACACCGACGCTCATATTCGGCGCATAGACCAGCGGGATCGTTCGGGCGGCTTCGGCCAACGCTTTTTTGTCGGCCTCGCTCAGTCCCGTCGTGCCGATCACTGCGCCGACGCCGGCCTCGGCGCAGGCGTTGACGTGAGCAACCGTCGCCGCCGGCCGGGTGAAGTCGATCAGGACGTCGGCCTCGCGGAGCGCAGCGGCAACGTCGGAACCGACCATCACCCCGGTGGCCTGTCCGAGCGGCCCGCCGGCATCGCGGCCCAGCAAGGGGTTGCCGGCGACCTCCAGCGCGGCGGCAAGCTTGATGTCCTGCTGGGCGAGGATCGCCGCGACCAGCGTCTGGCCCATGCGTCCACCGGTGCCCGCGATCGCGACGCGGACCGACCGCGCGGCTACTTCCACCAGCCAAGCTTCCGCAGCAATGCCGACAGCCAGTTGTCCTCGCTGGTCCTGGGCGCGCTGGTCAGCGATTTGTCGAGCACGGCGTCGCCGCCGCCGGAGCGGGCGACCTGCGCCGGAGGCGGCGGCACCTCGTCGCCTTCCCAGCGCGCCACCTTTTCGTCGACGAAGTAAACGGTGAAGCGCCGGTGCTCGAGCGTGCGTCCCTGCCGATTGAACTCGTAGACATAGTCCCAGCGGTTGGCATGGAAGGCATCGGCCACCAGCGGCGTGCCGAGCGCCAAGCGCGCCTGCTGCCGCGTCTGCCCCACCTTCAGCCTGTCGACCTGGTCCTGCGTGATGTAATTGCCCTGGTTGATGTCGAGCTTGTAGACGCCCAGGCTCGGGATCCAGGTGCAGCCGGCCATCAGCAGCGCGAGGCCGGCGGCGAATAGGTTGGCGCGCATGCGGGAAGGGGCTTTCACTGCCAAAAAACGATCGAAGACTATATCATAAGCGCACCCCCTGCCTCGCCGGGCCAGCGCCTCCATGTCCACGCCGCACGACCTCAAGAACGCCGGCCTCAAGGCGACGCTGCCGCGCCTGAAGATCATCAATCTGTTCGAGCAGAGCCCGGTGCGTCATCTGACCGCCGAAGACGTGTATCGGAAACTGCTGGCCGAAGGCCTCGACGTTGGCCTCGCGACCGTGTATCGCGTCCTGACGCAATTCGAGCAGGCCGGGCTGCTGGTGCGCCATCATTTCGAAGGCGGCAAGGCGGTATTCGAACTGAATCAGGGCGGGCATCACGATCATCTGGTGTGCCTGCAATGCGGGCGCGTCGAGGAATTCTTCGACGCCGAGATCGAAAAGCGACAGACCAAGATTGCCCGCGAACGCGGATTCGAAATCAGCGAGCACGCGCTCTATCTTTACGCCGAATGCACGCGCCCGAAGTGCCCGTACCGCAAGGCAGGCGGCAGCAACTGACCCCCTAGGTCGGGTCGGCGCGGGCCGGCTCCCGCGGCTCGGCGGCGTACCGCTGCGCCTCGCCCCATTCGCCTCTTGAAATTCGCCGAGCCATCCAAAAATTGGTCGACGGTGGCGCCACGGCGTCGGCCGGGGCGCTCTTCTCAACCGACAAGACAGGAGTGCGCTATGTACCGATCGCTGTTTCCCCGCGACGTGTTCGCCGAGCTGGATCGCCTGCAGCGCGAAATGCAGGAGGCTTTCGACTTATCCCCCAACATCCGGGGTTTTGGCCGCGGCACCTTTCCCGCCCTCAACGTCGGCGGAACGCCGCAGGCCGTGGAAATCTACGCATTTGCACCCGGCCTCGACCCGGCCGAAATCGACGTCAGCCTCGACAGAGGGGTGCTTACGATTGCCGGCGAGCGGCAACCGGACCTGCCCCCCGGCGACGACAAAACCACCGTGCACGTCAACGAGCGTTTCGGCGGCCGGTTCCGCCGCGTGGTGAGCCTGTCCGACGACGTCGACCCGAACGCCGTATCCGCAGATTATCGCGACGGCGTGCTGCACATCCACATCAAGCGCCGCGAACTGGCTCAACCCCGCCAGATCGCCGTGCAATGACCGGAGGACAGACCATGAACGACAGAACTGCCGTCACGAGGAATGAAAAGACCCTGCGTACCGACGCGGCGGCCCGCAGCGACCCGGATCGGCGCCCCGATGTGGCGCTGATGCCCCCGGTCGACGTGATCGAGGACAGCACCGGCATTACGCTGCGCGCCGACTTGCCGGGGGTACCCAGGGAGAAGCTCAATTTGCAGGTGGAGGCCGACACCTTGACGATTGAAGGCGAGGTGAGCTTCGTGATGCCGGGAAGCATGGAGGCGAACTACGCCGAGGTCGCCGTGCCCCGCTTCCGACGCGCGTTCACCTTGTCCAAGGAACTCGACGCGGGCAAGGTTTCGGCCGAGCTGAGGCAAGGGGTGCTGACTTTGCGCATTCCGAAGTCGGAGCAAGCGCAGCCGCGCCGTATCGAGGTCAAGGCAAGCTGACGGTATGACTTCCGCCGCCCCGCGAAGGGGCGGCGGAAGCGCAGGCTTATCCCTCGCGACGATTGAAGTCAGCAAGGCGGAAGCCGACCAGCCACAAGGCGCCGAAGTAGGCGACCGCGCCGGCGGCGATGATCATTCCCAGCCGCCCGACCTTCGTCCACAGCCCCGCCGCCAGCCAGAAGCCGTCGTCCCCGGCCGTCCACCACAGCACGGCACCCAGCACGCACAGCGCGACAGCAACGCGCCAGAGGAAACGTCCCCAGCCGGGCAGCGGCCGGTAGACGTCGCGCCTCCGCATCGCGCGGTAGAGCAGCGCGGCGTTCAAACATGCGCCGAGCGAAATCGACAGCGTCAGCCCGGCATGGCCGATCTGGAACATCAGGATCACGGCCATCGTTTGCGACACCAGCAGCGTGACGAACGCGATGCGCACCGGCGTCCGCATGTCGTGCCGCGCATAGAAGCCCGGCGCCAGGATTTTGACCGCGATCAGGCCCAGGAGGCCGACGCTGTATCCGAGCAGCGCGGCGCGCGTCTGCCATACGTCGACGGCAGTAAAGCGGCCGTACTGGTAGAGCGTCGAGATCAGCGGCACGGAAAGCAGCGCCAGCGCGAGCGCTGCCGGCAAGGCGAGCAGGAAGGTCAGCCGCAGACCCCAGTCGAGCAGCTCGCGGTACTGCGCGTCGTTCGCATCGTGGTGATGCCTGGAAAGATTGGGCAACAGGATCGTCGCCAG
>JBDTNP010000028.1:0-3390 GCA_039933695.1 Betaproteobacteria bacterium
GTTCGGGCAGGGCGAGGTATCACTGATGATCGGCGGCGTCGCGATCGCGCTCGCAATACTGATCTTTTCGGAGATCACCCCCAAGGTCGTCGGCGCCGCGTACGCCGATCGCATCGCGCCGCCGGTCGGGTTCCTGCTCGCGCCGATGCTGCGGCTGTCGTACCCCATCGTATGGTTCGTCAACCTGTTCGTACAGGGTCTGCTCATGCTGCTGGGCTTGCGGCCCGGCGACGAAGTCGAGGCGCGGCTGTCGCAGGAGGAAGTGCGCAGCCTCGTCCTCGAGGGCCATTTTTTCCGGGGCAAGCATCGCGCGATGCTCGCCAACCTGTTCGACCTGGCATCGGTTTCCGTCGACGACGTGATGACGCCGCGCAACCAGATCGAAGCGATCGATCTGACCGGGAAGCCTGCGCTGCTCGCCCAGCAGCTGGCGACCAGCTATCACACTTTGCTGCCGGTCTACGAAGGCGCGCTGGACAATATCGTCGGCCTGCTGCATCTGAAGCAGGTGCTGCGCCTGCGCCAGGCGGACGAGATCGACGCGGAGCAGCTGCGCGGGATCCTGCGGGCGCCCTACTTCATCCCGGCCGGAACGCCGCTGTTGACCCAGCTCCACCAATTCCAGGCCGACCGGCAGCGGCTGGGACTTGTAGTGGACGAATACGGCGAATTGAAGGGTTTGGTCTCGATCGAGGACATCCTGGAGGAGATCGTCGGGGAGTTCACGACCCAGGGACCGGGCGGATCGGACGTGTTTCGTCGCGAGCCCGACGGCAGCGTCATCGTCGACGGCATGGCGCCGCTGCGAATGCTCAACCGCAAGCTCGGCACCGAGTTTCCGCTCGAAGGCCCGAAAACGCTCAACGGCCTGATCGTCGAATATCTGGGAGAAATCCCCGACTCCGGCATCAGTTTCCGGCTCGCCGGCCAAGGGGTCGAAGTGCTGCAAGTCCAGGACCGGGCCGTCAAGGTGGTCAAGCTCTTGCCTCCGGTCGGACGTGCCCCGGCGCCGCCTTTACAAACCACCGGGGAGCAGGCATCATCGATAAGTTAACTTATATGCCTCTGGAATAACGGTTTTCGGGGAAATTTACCCCTCCAATTCGGCTATCGACTATGGCAACGCAAGCGGCAACCCGTAACATCAGCGGCCTCGCCCGGGCGATGGTCCAGCAGGGCTTGTTGTCGGAATTCGACGCTGACGCGCTGCACACCCAGGCGAAGGCCGCCAATCTCGGCTTTGTCGAACAAGTCCTGCTGAGCAAGCGTATGACCGCTTCGCAGCTCGCGGTTTTCGCATCGCGCGCGTTCGGCGCGCCACTATTCGACTTGACCGGCTTCGACCTCGACCAGGTCAACAAGGAGCTGGTCGATCCGAAGATGGCCGCGACGCGGCGCGTTCTGCCGCTGCAAAGGCGCGGCAATCGCCTGTTCGTCGCCGTGTCCGACCCGGCCAACCTGCAGGCGCTCGACGAGATCCGCTTCAAGACCAACCTGGTCATCGACGCCGTCGTCGTCGAGGACGACAAGCTCGGCCAGACGATCGCCAAGGTCGTCGAGTCGATGGGCCAGACCCTGAAGGATCTGGTCAGCACCGAAGACCTCGAGATCGACCTGCAGGAAGGCACTCCGGCCCTCGTCGAGGACGAAGCCAACCCCGACGTCGAGGACGCGCCGGTCGTCAAGTACATCCAGAAAATCCTGCTCGACGCGATCAGCGCCGGCGTGTCGGACATCCATTTCGAGCCGTACGAGAAGTTCTATCGCATCCGTTACCGGCTCGACGGGATTTTGAAGGAAGTTGCGCAGCCGCCCCTGGCGATCAAGGACAAGATGGCGTCGCGGATCAAGGTCATCTCGCGGCTCGATATCTCCGAAAAGCGCGTGCCGCAGGACGGGCGGATGAAGCTGACGCTGTCGAAAAGCCGCGCGATCGACTTCCGGGTCAGCACTTTGCCGACCCTGTACGGCGAAAAGATCGTGCTGCGTATCCTCGACGCGGCGGGCGTCAAGCTCGGCATCGAGGCGCTCGGCTACGAGCCCGACCAGCAGCAGATCATCATGGACGCGATCAAGCGTCCGTACGGGATGATCCTGGTGACCGGCCCGACCGGCAGCGGCAAGACGGTGTCGCTGTACACGTGCCTGAACATCCTGAATCAGCCTGGCGTGAATATTGCAACGGCCGAGGACCCGGCTGAAATCCAGCTGCCCGGAGTCAACCAGGTCAACATCAATGAAAAGGCCGGCCTCAACTTCGCCAACGCGCTGCGCGCGTTCCTGCGGCAGGATCCCGACATCATCATGGTCGGCGAAATCCGCGACCTGGAAACCGCCGACATCGCGATCAAGGCGGCGCAGACCGGTCACCTGGTGATGTCGACCCTGCACACCAACGACGCTCCCGCGACCCTGATGCGGCTGGCCAACATGGGCGTGCCCGCGTTCAACATCGCCTCGAGCGTCATCCTGATCACCGCGCAGCGGCTGGGGCGCAAGCTCTGCTCGCTATGCAAGATGCCGGAGGAAATTCCGCCCGAAGCGCTGCTGGAGGCCGGTTTTTCCGAAGAGGACATCGACGGAACCTGGCAGTGCTACGGTCCGGTCGGATGCGATCATTGCTTCGGCACCGGCTACAAAGGCCGGATCGGAATCTACGAAGTCATGCCGATCACCGACGCGATGAGACAGATCATCATGCGAAACGGCAACGCGCTCGACATTGCCGAGCAGGCGAGAAAAGACGGCGTACGCAATCTGCGGCAATCGGGACTCCTCAAGGTCAAGCAGGGCATGACCTCGCTCGAGGAAATCGAGGCCGTAACCAACGAATAGCGCACAACCGCGACGGGAATCATCATGGCGACCGCAACCGTACAACGCAGGGCCCAGATCAGGGATGTCAAGGAATACACCTACCTGTGGGAGGGCACCGACCGCAACAACCGCCAGGTGCGCGGCGAGATGCGCGCCGCATCCGAGACGGTCGTCACGACGACGCTGCGGCGCCAGGGCATACGGATCGCGAAGCTGCGCCGCCAGTCGTTCCGCGGCGGCCGGCGCGTCAGCGAAAAGGACATCACATTCTTCACCCGCCAGCTGGCGACGATGCTCAAGGCCGGCGTGCCGCTGCTGCAGGCGTTCGAGATCGTCGCCCGCGGCCACAGCAACGCCCGCTTCGCGCGGCTGATGATGGACATCAAGGGGCGGGTCGAAGCCGGCTCGAGCCTGTCGCAGGCGTTCCGCGAATACCCTGCGCACTTCGATGCGCTGTACTGCAACCTGGTGCATGCCGGCGAGACCGCGGGCATGCTGGACGGCATCCTCGAGCGCCTGGCGACCTACAAGGAAAAGATCCTGGCGATCAAGAGCAAGATCAAATCGGCGCTG
>JBDTNP010000029.1:0-6388 GCA_039933695.1 Betaproteobacteria bacterium
GATGTTGTACTTCACTGCCGCAGCATTGAATTTCTCGCCGTCGTGGAAGGTGACGTCCTTGCGCAGCTTGATCGTCAGCGCCTTGTAGTCGGCTGACCATTGATAGCCGGTCGCGAGCTGGGGCACGATATCGAGCTTTTCGTCGATGTCGAACAGCTTGTCGCACAGCGAGGCGAACACGATGCGGCCGACAAAGGTGCGGGCCAGCGTCGGATCGAGCACGTCGGGATCTTCGGCCAGGCCGAAGCGCAGGGTCTGTGCCGCCGCCCCGGCTGCCGCGATTGCCGCCAGCAGCGCGACGCCCAGCCGCGCGGTCCATGATTTCATATTCATCAGTCTGCTCCTGTCGCCGTTGCTGCCGTTGCCGATCGACCCGGCGCCCGATCTTAGCGCTAATACGCTAGTTTCGACCAATCCGTTACGCCGCGCCGCGGAAGGCTTGTTGCAGCCTCGCCAGCCGCAGCCCGGCCGCCGCGGTGACCAGGGAGCCCACCGGTGCGGCCGGCGGCGCGATGTCGCGCCAGAAATGGCAGGCGACGGCATGACCGCTTTCGGCGGCGAGCGGCGGCGTTTCGGCCGCGCAGCGCGCCTGCGCGTACGGACAGCGGGTGCGAAAGCGGCAGCCGGACGGAGGATCGATCGGGCTCGGCACGTCGCCCTGCAAGATCATCCGTTGCGCCTTTGCGCCGGGCGCCGGCACCGGAATCGCCGACAGCAGCGCCTGCGTGTACGGATGGCGCGGCCGCGCGAACAGCTCGCGCGCGGACGCGTATTCGACGATGCGGCCCAGGTACATGACGGCCACGCGCGCGGCGATGTGCTTGACCACTGCGAGATCGTGCGCGATGAACAGGTAGGTCAGGCCGAGGCGCTGCTGGAGATCCATCAGCAGGTTGATCACCTGGGCCTGGATCGATACGTCGAGCGCCGACACCGGCTCGTCGCAGACGATCAGCCGCGGCTCGACGGCCAGCGCGCGGGCGATGCCGATCCGCTGCCGTTGTCCGCCGGAGAATTCGTGCGGATAGCGTTCGGCGTGCTGCGGCGCCAGGCCGACCAGGCCTAGCAGCTCCGCGACCCGTTCTCGGCGCCGGCCGGACGCCACCCCGTACAGCGCCAGCGGCTCGCCGACGGTCTGGGCGACGGTCATCCGCGGATTCAGCGACGCATACGGGTCCTGGAAGATGATCTGCAGCGCGCGCCGTTGCGCGCGCATCGCCTCGGCGTCGAGAGCGAACAACTCCTGACCGTCGAAGCGCACGCTGCCGGCGGTCGGCTCGATAAGGCGCAGCAAAAGCCGGCCCGTGGTCGACTTGCCGCAGCCCGACTCCCCGACCAGCGCCAGCGTCTCGCCGGCGGCGAGATCGAAATCGATCCCATCGACGGCGCGCACGACCCGCGCATCGCGTCGGAAAAAACCCTTGCGCAGCGGGAAATGCTTGACCAGCCCCGCAACCCGCAGCAGCGGCGCCGCCGCCGTCGTCACGCCGGCGCCAGAAGATCGGGATCGAGCGGCGCGCGCCAGCACGCCGAGCGATGGCCGTCGCCCATGTCCAGCAGCGGCGGGTCTTCGCGGCGGCATCGCTCGAACGCGAACGGGCAGCGCGGATGGAAGCGGCAGCCGTCGACCGGCGCCATCGGATTCGGCACCTGCCCCTCGATCGCAGCCAGGCGCGTCTGCTCGAGGTCCAGCCGCGGAATCGAGCCCAGAAGTCCGACCGTGTACGGATGCTGCGGCTCGGCGAACAGGGCTGCGACGCGCGCGCTTTCCACGATGCGTCCGGCGTACATGACGACGATGTCGTCGGCGAGCTCGGCGACCACGCCCAGGTCGTGCGTGATCAGGATGATCGCCGTGCCGGTTTCGTGGCGAAGCTGGCGCATCAGATCGAGGATCTGCGCCTGGACGGTCACGTCGAGCGCGGTCGTCGGCTCGTCGGCGATCAAAAGCGCCGGCTTGCAGGCGAGCGCCATCGCGATCATCACGCGCTGGCGCATGCCGCCCGACAGCCGGTGCGGATAGTCGTCGAAGCGCTCCTCGGGCGACGGGATATGGACACGGCGCAGCATCTCCAGCGCCAGCGCCTTCGCGGATCGCGAGCTGGCCGGACGATGGCGGACGATGCCTTCGACGATCTGATCGCCGATGGTGAATGCCGGATTGAGCGAGGTCATCGGCTCCTGGAAGATCATCGAGATCCGATCGCCGCGCAGCTCGCGCATCGCCGAGGGCGAGAGCCGGAGGAGGTCGACGCCGTCGAACACGATGCTGCCGCCGCCGATCCGCCCGGGCGGTTGCGCGACCAGGCCCATGATCGACAGCGCGGTGACGCTCTTGCCGCAGCCGGATTCGCCGACGATGCCCAGCGCGCGTCCCGCGCCCAGCGTAAAGCCGACGCCGTCGACCGCCGCGAATTCGCCGCCGCCTTCGACGGCGAACAGCGTGCGCAAATCGCGCACTTCGAGGAGCGCCGTCATCGCTGCCGGCGCGCGGCCTGGAAACGCTCGACTTCGGCTTCGATCGCCGCGCGATCGGTAATGCCGGCGGGCCGTCCCGCGCTCGGGAGACAGGCGACAAACGGCTGGTAGCGCTCGAGGCTCACCTCGTACAGGCGGTTCAATTCGGCGATCGGGTCCGGGTGGTCGTCGACGCGGAGGTCCAGAAACGCGTAGATCTCGGTCGTGTGGATCAACAGCGCCGCCGCCTGCTTGCCTCGCTTGTCACCGCCTGCCGCTTCGCCGGCTGCCATCGCGGCCAGCAATCGCTCGGCGAACGGAGCGCTCGCGTGCGTCTGGTAGGCGCGCGCGGTCTCGTCGAGCACGGCCGGCCCCGCGAGCATATTGCCGGCGACCGAGAACCCCTCGTGCGTACGATGGCCGCACCAGTCGATGCAGAGCGCGCCGGTGTGACCGGCGCAGCGCCCGGCGCGATCGATCAGGTGGAGCTGGCGATGCTCGCGGCCGACGTCGCCGGCGACGAGCTGCGCGACGGCGTCTTTGGCAACAAGTCCCTGCGCGAGAAGGTCGAGTCCGCGCGGACCGTAACCCGGATTGACCAGCGCCTGCGTCGACACCGCGCCGATGCCGCTCCTCGCACTCGGGCACAGGGCGCCGACGGCGAAAAAGCGGCTGGCCACGGCGACGCCGAACGCCCCATCCGCATCGCGCGCGACGATCGACCAGGTCACGGCAGCCTACGCGTGTGCCACCGCGGCGATGCCAAGCAGGTCAATCGAGACAGGAGAAACCGAGAAACTCGGAAGGATCGTCGGCGTGGGCATGCCCGAAGCTGATCCGCCCGCGGCCGCGCAGCATCAGCTCCTCGCGGCGAATCATGATCTCGGGTTCGCCCTCGATGCTTATCCAGCTGCCATTCGAGCTGTGGTCGATGAAGACGAATTTATCGCGGCGGCGCTCGATGCGCGCGTGCATGCGCGAGGCCTTGCGGTCGGCGATGACGACGTCGCTCTGCAGGTCGCGCCCGAGGGTCAGCACCGAATGCGCCTCGCCCAGCTCGATCTTGCGTAGACCGTGCACCAGCTTGACCATCGCCGGCGCCAGCGCGGCGCGCGGCGACATCGCGGTCAGCTCGTCTTCGGAGTCCTGCCACAAGAGCTCGAACAACCCGATGTCGCGCTCCTTGCCTTTGACGGTCTGCGCGGCGTGGTCGCGCGTGCGGCCGCGCAGCACCGGCGAGAGCTCGGCGACGGTTTGCGCGGTCGTGAAAATCTGACCGCCGGCGGCGAACGATGTCATGCGCGCAGCGACGTTGACCGCGTCGCCGAAAACGTCGCCGGCGTCTTCGATCGTCGGGCCGGCGTGGAAGCCGATATGCATCGATAGTCCGGTGCCGCGGCTGGTTCGCTGCGACGACACTCGCATCTGGATCTCGATAGCTGCCTGCGCCGCCGCGTCCGAGGTCGGAAACGTCGCCAGGACTTCATCGCCTATCGTCTTGACGACATTTCCGCCGGTGTCGCTGCACACGCGCTTGACGATCCCCAGGCAGCGGTCGATCGTCTGCTGCGCGTCGGCGTTGCCGAGCATTTCGTATAGCTTGGTGCTGCCGGAAACGTCGGCGAACAGGACGGCGAGGTTGCGCGTGGAGGTCGTCATGCGGCGATTGCCCGTCGGATCGTCGCAAGTATAAGGCAAGACATCGGCCTCGGCCGCGTCAGCCTTCGCTACTGCCGAGTATTCACGTTGACTTGACGGGGGGTGCCGGCCTAGTATGCCCGGTACGTCGCCACCGCTTCGCCCATCGGCCTGACGGACCCCGTAATGAAACGATCGTTGACCTGGCTTGCCGGTTTTTTATTCCTGATCGCGATGCCCTGTTTCGGCGCGGAGACCGGCTCGGTCACGCTGCTGTTCGGCCAGCCGAAGCTGCTGCGCGGCACGACCTGGTTCAACCTGAAGGAAGGCGTGCGGCTGCGCGACGGTGACGTCATCGACCTGCCGGTATCGGGGCAGCTGCAGCTCGAATTCACCGACGGCGGCGCTGTCAGCGTTATAGGACCCGGCGCGCTCTATATCATCGCCGCCTCGGCGCGCGACGCCAAGCAGCCGGGATCGACAGAGTTCCAGCTCACTCGCGGCTGGCTTAAATTCGTCACCAAGCCGCCGGGGCCGCGGCTTCGCGTGCGCACGGGCCTGGGCACGATCGCGGCCTCGGACGCCGCGGCTGTCGTGCATGCGGGAGACGGTTTCGAGGCCTTTGTCGAGACCGGGGCCGCCCGGCTGTCGGACGTCGGCAAGATCGAGCTTGCCGCCAGCGAGATCAAGGCGGGCGGGTTCGCAAGCCGGTCGCCAGGCAAGGCGTTGATCACCGAACGGCGTCCGCCGGCGACGTTCGTCGCCGCGCTGCCGCGCGATTTCATGGACCCGTTGCCGGCGCGCGCGGCCAGGTTCGCGTCGACGAAGGTCGACCCCGTTGCCGACCACGAAGCGACTTTCGCCGAGGCGCAGCCCTGGCTGACGGGACCGTATCGCGCCAGCTTCCTCAAGCGTTTCCAGGCGAGGCTCGACGACCCGGCTTTCCGCGACGCGATGGCGAGCAGCGGCAAGGCGCCGCCCGAGTGGAGCGTAGCGACGGCGCCGCCCAAGGTGGAAACTCCGCCGCCACCGCCGGCCGCCAAGGCGGAACCCGAGCGCAAGTTCCGCTGGCCGTGGGAAAAATAGACCGAACAGGCGGACACACGTGAAGCTGATATGGAAATTCAACCTCGCGATACTGGCCGTCGCCGCCGCCGCATTCATTCTGGCGGCGGTCGTCTCGTACACGGTGCTGCACGCCAACGCCCGCGATGAAGTGTTGCAGAACGCCCGCGTGATGATGGAATCGGCAAATGCGTCGGGCGATTACACCAACGCGCAGGTCAGGCCCCTGCTCGAAACGCAGCTCAAATACAAATTCATCCCGCAATCGGTGCCGGCGTTTGCCGCGACCGAGCAGTTCAACGAGCTGCGCAAGAATTATCCGGACTACACGTTCAAGGCGGCGACCTTGAATCCGACCAATCCGCGCAATCATGCGACCGACTGGGAAATCGACATCATCAACCAGTTCCGTCAGTCCGCGACCAAGACCGAGGTGATCGGGGAGCGGGCCACGCAGGCCGGTCGCTCGCTCTACCTCGCCCGGCCGATCCAGATCAAGGATCCCGCGTGCCTGACCTGCCACAGCACCCCCGATGCGGCGCCCCGGACGATGGTCGAGACCTATGGATCGACCAACGGCTTCGGCTGGAAGGTCAACGAGATCGTCGGAGCGAACATCGTTTCGGTGCCGACCTCGGTGCCGGTGCAGCGCGCGAACTACACGTTCCGGATTTTTCTGCTCTCATTACTCGTCGTATTCGCGTTTACGATAGGCATGCTGAATGTCATGCTTTACTTGTTCGTCATCCGCCGCGTCAAGCGACTGTCCAAGCTTGCGGACGAAGTGAGCCTCGGCAACCTCGACGCCGGTGAGTTCCAGACGCGGAGCAAGGACGAGATCGGCGTCCTGACCGAAGCATTGGGACGGATGAAGACCAGCATGGTGCAGGCGATCAAGATGCTGGATGCGCATGGCTGAAGCGCATACCGGAGCATGACGAATCGAGCGAAAAGTGACTGAACCAACCCGTATCGGCAAGTACACGATCCAGAGCGTGCTCGGCAAGGGTGCGATGGGCGTCGTCTACAAGGCGTTCGATCCCGGCATAGAGCGCGTGGTCGCGATCAAGACGGTGCGCAAGGACCGCGTCGACCAGGACCTGATCGAGCAGTCGATGGCTCGCTTCAAGAACGAGGCCAAGGCGGCCGGCCGGCTGCTGCATCCGAACATCGGCAGCGTCTACGAATACGGCGAGGACGAGGCCATTGCCTTCATCGTCATGGAGTA